>JBBRRN010000217.1:0-6401 GCA_038200685.1 Nitrospirales bacterium | reverse complement strand
GAACGAGCACATTCCTATCGTGCGCGTTCTGCGAGCAAGAAGGGCACCTGGCCGCTCCCTTCTCTTTCTTCTCAAGCCGCGCGTTGCGCGAGCACAGGGATCGTCCCAGCTACCCCACCTCCTTTTTCAGCGTCCTGCTAGGGATAGGCAGCGGGAGCCGTCAGCCCTGTCTCCTCAGGGAATCCCAGCATGAGGTTCATGGCCTGAATGGCTTGGCCTGCGGCGCCCTTCACTAGATTATCCAGCGCGGCTACCGTAATGACCGATCCTGAGCGGGGATCGAGGTAGACGCCGATGTCGCAATAGTTAGAGCCCTTGATGTAGCGTGGATTCGGAATGGTCTCTTCCTGGACCCTGACGAACCGCTCACCTTTGTAAAAGTCTCGATACAACGCGCGCAGGTCCGGCAGCGACATCGGACTCTTCAGCTTGCAGTAGGCGGTGCTCAAGATGCCACGGTTCATCGGGACGAGGTGTGGAGTGAATGTGACGACCGGTTGTGCAGGCGCCATTTGTGATGGTTGAGTGGCTCGTTGAAGGAGCCTACCGAGTTCTTGCTCGATTTCAGGAATGTGGCGGTGCCCTCCGATTTTGTAGGGCTCTAAGGATTCATGGGCTTCAGGGAAATGGTAGGGGAGAGCCGGGCTTCTCCCAGCTCCAGACACGCCGGACTTTGCATCGATGACGACGGTGTGCGGTTGCACAAGATCCCGGGCGAACAATGGCGCCAATTGTAGAACCGCTGCCGTTGGGTAACAGCCTGGTGACGCGACGAGTCTCGCCTTGGCAATGGCAGCACGATGTAATTCCGGAAGTCCATAGACGGCGTCCTTCAGCAAGTCCTGGTAGGCATGCGGTGTTTTATACCATTGTTCATAGACGGCAGGATCAGTGAGCCGGTAATCGGCGCTGAGGTCCACCACCAGTTTGCCGGTTTTGAGACAGGCGGAAACCGGCTCTAGCGATTTAGTATGGGGAAGGGCTAAGAAGACCGCATCTGCCTGTTCTGCCAAGGCTTCATGTGAGAGCGCTTGAAAAGAGAGAGATACGAGGCCAGCCAGACTTGGAAAGACCGTTGCCACGGGAACCCCGGCGGATTTCTCTGATGTGACAGCGTGGAGATCGAAGTGCGGGTGGAGGGCTGCCAAGCGAACGAGCTCCGCTCCGGCATATCCACTGGCTCCTGCGATTGTGACGCGAACCTTTTTCATCTGTATCATCTGCCATGTGTGCCACGGGCACAAAAAAAGGGAAGGCGTGGAGCCTTCCCTTTTTCTGACTGTGGCTCCGATGTTTATCGTTTTGAGTACTGGAACCGCTTTCTTGCACCCTTCTGTCCGTACTTTTTTCGCTCTTTGACGCGCGAATCGCGGGTCAGCAAGCCTTCCTTCTTCAAAGGTGTACGGAGGGGTTGGTTGAGTTCCACCAACGCGCGCGCGATGGCATGACGCAGGGCGCCGGCTTGACCGACCTGCCCGCCGCCTTGCACCGTGGCCTTGATCGAGTACTGCCCCATGACACCGCCAATTTCGAGCGGGAACTGAATAATCTGCCGCAGGGTCAGCCTCGGGAACGCCTTCTCGATCGGTTGTTCATTGATCGTGATATCGCCCGCCCTCCCCGTGACCCAGGCTCTCGCAATGGCGCACTTTCGTCGTCCGGTTGCATATTGAGTTGCTACTGCCATGCTTAGATATCTCCTTCTTCGTCCGTGTGGTGTCTACAGGGTAATGGGTTCCGGCTGTTGCGCCTGATGCGGATGGGTGGGACCGACGTAGACGCGGAGCTTCTTTGCCATATGATTCCCCAGCGGGTTTTTGGGAAGCATCCCTTCGATCGCTTTAGTCAAGAGTTCTGTCGGATCCTTCCGGAAGACATGCTGCGCGGTTGCAGTTTTAAGTCCACCAGGAAAGCCGCTATGGCGGCGATAGAGTTTCGCGACCATTTTGTTGCCGGTCAGATGAATCTTCTCCGCATTCACGATGACGATATGGTCACCCATGTCCACATGGGGAGTAAAGGTCGGCCGGTGTTTACCGCGCAACATTCCGGCGACGCGGGCTGCTAATCGGCCCAGCGTTTTCCCCTCCGCATCCACGAGGTACCATTTTTCCTGCACATCTAACGGCTTTTGCATGTAGCTCAACATTATTCTCTCCGTTCTTTCACGATCGAGTGACTTAGGTTTCTTGCACTTCCGGCGCGCCGATATCTTTCGACTCCAGCTTTGCCAGCCAGGCGTCGAGATTCGTCGTACCCCTCCGCTTCAACACGTCTTGGGTAATGTAAATCGGGCAAGGCGCCCGAAGAGCCAATGCAATCGCATCGCTGGGTCTGGAATCGATGGTCCGCTCCAGGCCTTTGTTGGCGACATGCACTGTCGCATAATACGTACTGCTCTTGACGTCCGTAATGACGACGCGTTGGATTGTGATATTCAAGTGTTCAGCAAAACTCTTGATCAAATCATGGCTCATGGGCCGTGGTGTGATCATGGTATCGAGCGCTAATTTAATGGCATTACCTTCTGCAGCTCCGACCCAAATCGGAAATGTGTCAAGGCTGCCGTCCTGACGTGCTAAGACGATGATCCTCGTATCGGTGTTGGCCTCTTCCAGGATACGATCCACCCGGTATTCTACCGAGCCTTGTTCGTTGGGTTGATCGACGGTATCCATAATTCTGTCGTGCGGACTCAGGAGTCGAGTTTTCCAAAATCTTCCGGTTTAAGATTTTCCAGCCACTGCTCAAGCTCTTCGGAACTCTGTTTGGTGATGACGGAATTATTCGCAAATACCGGCGCATTGCTCCGGAGTGCTAGTGCAATCGCATCGCTAGGCCTGGCGTCGACCGTGTATTCTGAGTCTTCATACATCAGGTGGATTTTCGAAAAATAGGTATGCTCTGACAGATCTGTAATGACCACGCTGATGACTTTTGCATTGAAGGCATCAAGGAATGACATCATGAAGTCGTGTGTCATCGGTCGGGGAGGCGTCACATTTTCCAGCGACATGCTGATTGCACCGGCCTCTGACTTGCCGACCCAAATGGGGAGCATGTCGGAATGCTCTTCGTCACGTAGCACTACGATGTAGGCGTTATTATAGGGGTCGAACATCAACCCTTTAACATGCATCTGTGTAATCATGAACCAACCCTTACCCCGTCTCTCTCTAGTTGTGAGGAGATGTCGATTATCGTGGATGGATCGAAACCGTTGAAATGTAGCATTTCAGAAGTCGGCCTGTCAACGAAGCCTGTGAGATCGCAGGAGAAAGTCACAGAGGCCTCGACGATCACAGGCATTGTCTGAAACCTATCTTGCCCGACGTAGAGCGGTTCGGGCTTAGGCGGGCGGGCGATAGTTCTGATCAAGTTTTCCTGTATCCGTTTGCTCACCTAGCTTGAGAAATGCCTTCATCTGTTTCTTCACGAGGTCCCTGCCACTTTCTTCACCTAGATTGACCTGATACTCGTTAATGACCATCACCCGCATGCCTTCCCATTTTTTCCAGCAAGACTTGCAGACTTTGGATTTGATCTCGGATTCAAGTCTTCCCATGAAGAGGGGGTCGGTGATTATTTCTCCCGCTTGCCCACACGTGACGCATTGAACGTCTGCCATAATATGAGAATCCTCCCGAATACAGTTATGAGGTGAGTAGTGGAGGAGAATTGTAACACTGCAGTCGTGCGAAGATAAAGAGGGTAGCCGATTGACCCACCTATGGCTTCGTGCTAAGAAGATTCGACTGTAACGTCGTATGCCCGGATGGCGGAACTGGCAGACGCGCCGGACTCAAAATCCGGTTCTCGCAAGAGAGTGGGAGTTCGACCCTCCCTCTGGGCACCATCGGTTCATAGTGAGCGGTTCGTATGTCAGGAGTATGTGCTGACGCTGGACGATACTCGGATGACGCACAGGGCTGAATCGCATCATAATTCCGTATAAGATTAAGTTGACTTGTCTATATCGGTAGCCTATAGTTCGCGCGTACTTAACGCGTACTTAAAAGGTGATGAAAAAACGTCATAGATATAGACGGTTTCATCTTACGGTCCGCCACGTCACGTCATTCTTTCATTCTCTCAATCTTATCTTACCGAGGAGGCAGCACATGCGTAACGTGTTGGCACTGGGGGCGGCAATTATTTTTGTCGGCGCCGCAAGTATGGCAATCGCTCAAGAGCGATTGCAGTCTAACCAATCCGGCATGGGTGTGGGCGAAGGGGTTGGCGATGTGTCAGGGACGAGTCCTCGCGTGAACACCTATGATCGAACCCAACTCCTCGACCGGTTGTCGCAGAACGAAAGCATGTTTGGTCGTGTGATTGGATTCGATCTGACAGCCAAAAAAATGTGGCTTGAGATGGGTGGAAGCTCTCACGATGAGGGACGTGCAGGTGGTGGCGCAATGAACTACCGTACGGTATATTTTGATGACAAGACTAATTACGATCAGCTTCGTGTTATAGCGTCTGGTGACGACGTGGCCATTCAGGCAATTGAGGAAACAAGTGCGAGCCAGCCATTCGGCACAGGTCGTAAAATTGTCCGTGAGGTTATCGTCATTCGTGGCAATGAGAAGCTTGCTGGTTTCGGTGGGCTTGGACAACACCCGGACCCTAGGACCGAGCGTGGGATCGAAACGAATAGTGGTTCCACCACCGGTGGCATTGGTGGCTCTGTTCTTCCAGGAAAGATCGATTCCGGCATCACCAGCCCGGTGGGTGAATATACCGGCGCCGCTCCTTGCTGGCAGTGTGAACCACAGCCGGGATGGGGCAATGGAGTTGGCAACAAGTCAGACTACGGGACGGACTACACCAAGCCAAACTTGGTCAAGGGCCTGAACTAATTCGAGACACATTCGCGAGAGTCTAGCAGGATAGAAGGGGCAGCAAGACGCTGCCCCTTTTTTTTACGCTCATCGTGTGGTTATATCCATTACCGTGCTTGCTGGGCTGCCGACTCCTTACTAGGATTGTCAGCGGACTATGCGGTGAATTGCCGATATGAGTGAGAAGAAGAAACATATGAGTGGAGAGAACCCTACAACAGTGACTCGCGAGCCAGATACCGAGTTGGATTTACGGGGAGTGATTTGCCCCTACAACTTTGTCAAAACCAAGTTGAAGCTCGAAGCGATGGAGCAAGGGCAGATTCTTTCAGTGCTCTTGGACGATGGTGACCCCATTCGAAATGTCCCCCTAAGCGTCAGCAATGAGGGGCACACGGTCCTTTCACAAGATCGTGTTGAAGGGTTCTATCGAGTGCTCATCCGACGCCGCGAAGATGAGTAGCGCAGAGGACCCTTTTGTGCATCGTTGCGTGTGCGCGATCCCATCCTCTTTCCTTCGATGACGACGGTTACCGCTGAATCCTTCGCGACGAGTTTGATCTGATCACGCAGCGCACTTGGTATCCCCCGTAAAACGGTTTCTTTAGACGTTGTGAGATTCATTGCGATGGCTACCTGTCTGGCGGGGAGTACCTGTGCCAGAACGTTCAGGAGCCTGGCAAGGGATTTTGGTTCCACATAGAAGACGAGGGTGCTGCGTTCATGTTGGAGTTGGGAGAGATGGTGCGCGAGCGCACGGCTGGTTCTGGGGAGATGTCCCTCAAAGATGATGGCATCGCCGGAAAACCCAGAGATCGCCGTCGCGCCCGTGAGGGTAGAAGGACCAGGGATGGCCTTGACTGGGATTCCTGCTTGATGGGCGGCAGCCACAAGTAGACTGCCTGGGTCATAGATGACTGGAGTGCCATTGTCTGAGACCAGGGCGACATCCTGTCCCTGCATGAGCCGGTGTAGAAGGAGTCGTACTTTCTCATGGAGGTTGAACGGGCCATAGCTGGTGACTGTTGCCGTAATACCATGATGTGCCAGGAGCGCTTGGGTCACGCATGGGCTCTCTGACGCAATAATCGTAACGCGGCGCAGTGTAGCAAGGGCCCGAAGGGTGATATCGTCTGGGTGGCCGATCGGTGAACTGACGACATAGAGGGTACCGATGGAATGAGCGATGATTGTCCGGCCTCTCATTTCACGATCGTTTGGTTGACTCCTTTCTCGCGCCATCGATATAATCCACAGCTTAATGTCGTCTGTTTGTCCTGAAAAGTTGAGAGGATAGCCCTCTATGGCCACCATGTTCTTCGTGGTGACGATGGCCCTGTATTTTGCGGCCACCGTTTCCTTTCTTATCTATCTGCTCTGGCCGTCTGAAGTCCTGGCAAATGCCTCGCTGGGTATGACAGCTACCGGGTTTGCCGCACACACAATCGCGTTGGGCGCAGGAATGGTCGGAGTGACAGACATCGCGTCGCCTGGATTCCATGAAGCCCTGTCGTTTTTTTCCTGGATGCTGATTCTGGTGTTTCTTGCCGTGGAGTT
>JBBRRN010000216.1:0-6407 GCA_038200685.1 Nitrospirales bacterium | reverse complement strand
GTGGAAATCGAGCTGAAGCGGTCGGCCAAAAGTGTGATCGAGCGGATCGTCAACCTTCGAGACTCTCTTTGACTTGGGCGACAAGGACTCCCGCCGCATCGCGCTCGAAGCGGAAATGAACGGTCCGGCCTTCTGGAACGACCAGGAGAAGGCGAAAGGGACCATCCACGAACTCAAGGCACTCAACGCCGTCCTCAAGCCGTTTGAGGAGCTGGGTAGGCAGGGCGATGACCTGGAAGCCTTGCTGGAGCTCGCCGACGAAGCCATTGCGGTTTCAACACAATACTCATTTGAATTGGGGTTGGCGTGGGCGACGAATTCTCAAGGCTGGGCGTTGGCAGAAAATGGGCGAGAGGAAGGTCTCGGCACCTTAATACACGGGCTTGCCGCGACTCGGGCCACAGGGGCAAATCTCAACAACACCTTTACCTTGGCGTTGCTGGCAGAAATTTATTTACGACACAACCGCATTGACGAAGGCTTGGCCGCCATTGAGGACGCGCTGACGCTGGCCGTCACTGGGGGAGAACGGTTTTGGCGCGCGGAACTGCTTCGATTGAAAGGCGAACTGCTGCTCGGACAACCCGACCCATCAGTCCACGCAGCAGAAGAGTGATTGTGTGAAGCCCTGAAGATAGCGCAAGATAAGCATGCAACAATGCTTGAACTCCGAGCCGCCACGAGCCTGGCTAAGCTTTGGGGGAAGCTAAATAAATTGGAGGATGCCAAACGCATCTTAAGTGCTGTCTACTCCAGATTCACCGAAGGCGTCGACAACCGAGATTTGATTGAGGCTAAAACAGTCCTGCAACAACTTCGAGTGTGAAGCGTGAGCGAGACAGGCAAGATGCGCGCGACAGGCGCGACTTGCGAAGATGAAACATCCGACCCGTCCCGCTTTTCTTGCAAGTCGCGCTCCTTACGCCACTCCACCATTTCGCGACGAACCGTCATGAATAATGCGGGCTAACCATCCAATGAATGTCTCGCAAGAAGAATTCGACAGGTGGATACAAGAGGCGCTTGCAGAACTACCGCCACGTTTTGCCGCGCTGGCGGATGAGGTGTCTATTGTCGTAGAAGAGGAACCTTCGTCAGAAGCTCTGAGGGATCTTGGATTGGAATCAGAAGACGATCTACTGGGTCTCTATCAAGGCGTCCCGATTGATGAGACATCGTTCTTCCAGCCTGCCGGTGAGTTGCCCGCCCGTATCTCCATCTATCGGGGCCCTGTCCTTCGTCTCTGCCTGACGAAGGCTGAAGTGATCCACGAAGTTCGAGACACAGTGGTTCACGAACTTGGACACCATGTTGGACTGAGCGATGAGGAGATGCCTTACTGAGGTTTTACCTGAACCAAGGTCCGCCGTTGATAGCCGATGGCGAGCATGATAATTCCCACGACGACCATGGGCAAGGAAAGGAGTTGGCCCATAGAGAAAGATCCAAGGATAAACCCAAGGTGGGCATCCGGTTCGCGAAAGAATTCTACGATCATTCGACAGACTCCATAGCCGGCGATAAAACTCCAGAAGAGGGTGCCTGGTGGCGGTGTGGTTTTCGAGATGATCCATACCAGGATGAATAAGAACACACCTTCGAGCCCTGCCTCATACAGCTGTGAGGGATGGCGGCAGGCAGGCCCTCCACTCGGAAACACCATGCACCAGTCAACATCGGTGGCTCTGCCATACAACTCTCCATTGATGAAGTTGCCGACTCGTCCGAACCCTAACCCAATCGGTGTGACGGCTGCTGCTAAGTCTGCAACCTGGTAGGTGGGAATACCATGCCGTTGGCTGAACCAAACCAGGGCAACGATGGCGCCGAGCAGGCCGCCGTGGAAGGACATGCCCCCTTCCCAGACGGCTACAATACTAGCTGGATGCTGAATATAGTAGGAAAAGTTGTAGAAGAGGGTATAGCCGAGTCGCCCACCGATAAACACTCCGAATGCAGCCCACACGACCATGTTGTACACCTGGTCCTTCGATATGGCGAGGCCCGTTGACTCCACTCGACGTTTGATTAGGAGATAGGCGCAGGCCAGTCCGATCAGATACATCAGCCCATACCAACGAAATTGTAGAGGTCCTAACTCAAAGAAGACCGGGCTGATGTTAGGAAAGGGGATTGCGCGCAACCAAGTCATGAATACCTCATGTGGCGTATTTGTAGATAATAGGTGAGGGTCTTGACCATTGCAAGCGCGCGAATGGCTCACGGAAAATCTATTCCAACCGTTGCTCAGAGCCAGTTTGAGAGGCCTACCGCTTTCAGCTGTTGGATTTCTGTCACGACTGTGTTGTGACCTGTGAGGAAAACGCAACGAAAGATTGATCGGCGTTCGTCAATGGAACCGTGCGGTGACGAATTTTGGGAAATGGTTACGGTTTTTCTCTGGCATGCTTTATGCTGATGAGAATGGGTGTATGCGGGGCACCGACAATCGCATTCTTTCTATAACCGTTTCGAGGAGGTTCACCATGTCAGACCAGAAGCATACGGTATCAATGGTCGCAGCGTTGGTGGCAGGTGGGGCGGTGATCGGAGCCGGGCTTGGATTACTCTTTGCGCCAAAAGCGGGAGCCGACACTCGGCGTGATGTCGGTCGCTATGCAAAAAAAGCTCAATTGCAAACGACTCGATGGAGCCGGGCTGTCCAATCCGGCGTGAAAGTAGCGATGGATCGCCGTAAGTCTCTCAGTCATACAGAAGATGAGAGACCCCGGATTGAGGCGGCATAACTGTATCGATTGGCTCAGTAATCAAATCTGTGGCACACACAGCCTGGTATCAGACTGTGTGTGCCGACAGCCACAACCTTGACCCACCTAGACCTCGATGTTAAAGTCCCGCCACTGTGCGGCCGCTGCTGCCGGAGTGGCGAAATTGGCAGACGCAAGGGACTTAAAATCATATCGAGTGGGATTGCTCAAGTCGTTGATGACATGGGTAATCCCCTTTGTTTATGCGGTATTCAGCCTCTTGTCTTCTTGTTTCTCTTGGTCGCTCTCTGCCTCCATTCCCCCCGGTTTGTGCAGCCCGCTAACACTGTAATAACACCACGCCAACGGCTCCCTTATTGGTTTAGGAATGATGACGGGGACGGAAAAAATGGGCGCTCACATCCACGGATAGATCAAGCGCACAACTTATTCCCCACGAAATCCTGACGGTGTCAAAGGGCCTATTCTCAGACTAATCTCTTAGTAACAGGTGATCGAGGACATGGCACCAGGATTAGACTGAATACAGCGAACGCGGGGCGCGACGGGATTGAACGGCTGATAGGTAGGCACAGGAAGCGGCATGTATCTCGGTTGCTGCATATTCTGGAATCCCTGGTTCATCCCATTGATGAGGGCTTGGCCTGAGCCAAAGAGGGCCTTGGCGCGTGACTATTCCCTGGCAAATTCCAATTGGAACTCTCACTCAGCGGCCATCAGTCTGGCCTGTTCGGTATGAAGGAAGATCGCATGGTCTTGTTCGCGCTAGCGTGCAAGTTGGTCCTCTTGCAGGCGCTCGGCCTGGTATCGTCGCTTAAACTGGGCCTGTTCCCGGAGGAGTGCCTTGTAGCGTGCCTCTTCTTGGGCCAACACCGGTTCCTGACACCTTTGTTTCCCTGCTCTTAAGTCTCCCGAGAGTCAAAGCGAATTGATCAGCCACCGCTGTGTATCGTTATTTTGCGCAGGCCGAGTAACAAGAGCGAAGTCCTTCCCCTGAATTTCATGTGCATCCACAAATCGGCCATTGCTCTTTTGCTGGATGGTGTACAGTCCTGACTGCGTCGGGTCTATGACGCTGACGGAGAACCCGCCGGGCAACGCGTTGATCACCTGCACCTTGACACCAGTATCCGACGTGAACGTCGTGCCGGGCGCAAGTGCGTTCGGGGTTAGAAGCGCAATCGGGGCGGTATTGTTCTGCGCATGCCCAAGAGGATCCGATGTCTGAACTCGGTAGACGATCACTCCTTCACCTGGAATATTGACGTCGAACTGATCAACCCGCTGCCGTGCTTCGACCATCAGGTACGGGGCCAGCGAACCAATTCGTACGGCCGCCGATCTGCCGGACGGGGGTGGCTGGATGAGACCGACCGAGTGCAGATCGTAGTTCGCCGTGCGACCGGTGTGTTGTGCGATTGTGGATACACTGAGCCAGTCGATCGCAGCTTTCGTGTACGCCGAGGGATGCGTGCCGCACGCACAGGCCATCTCGTCGAAGTCGCCCATGTTTCCGTTAAACGGATAGAGATCCGCGAACCCAGTCAGGGAGTGCATAAACTCCATGGCCCATACGCCGACACCTTCGAGCATGACGAACCGCACCCAGAAGCCTGAGGACGTGCCGGCGCCAGGTCCACCGAGCATCACAATCGCCGCGGCATTGAAGCCCTGATCCCGCAACTGCGAGCCGAGTTGCCCTTCGAGAATATTCGCCGGCACATCCTGCTGGTCGACGACCGCCATCGGCATCACGACGGCATCGAGGTCAGCTAGTCCAGATGACGCGGCGTGGATATAGGCACGCAGGGATCGATCCGCCCCGGTCGTCGGGTCCGGGTCAAAGACGACCCGCCGCAGGATCTGATTGTTCCAGTCCGCAGGAATCTGGTCTGGCGGATGAGCGTTAGGTCGGTACAACGGAACAAACGCAAGTTTCTTTCGTCCAATCCAAGCCATATTTCACTCACCCTTTCGTGTTGGCGTCCTACTTTATTAGACTGTTCCACTCTGGCTTTCTGTCGTATAACACGCCTTGGGATTTTTTGCCGAAGGCCTGTAAACCCTTTACCTTCAATTGTTTACTCCCTGCCACGCGGTTAATCACAGCATGGTATGTGGATCAGCATAAGACCACCTCTTTCGATGGATTCAAAACCTGTCAACCGGACTGTGAACCCCCGAAGGGCCACGATTAAGGCCATTAAATATTGTTCCAAGGTCTCCGATGTCAAGTCGCTAAGCATCTATTATGCCGAGCAGAATTACAGATAAATTCTAATAAATTCGAGAGGTTGTGAAGCTGGCAAGGCATTGGGTGCTGGCGGTGTGGATCAGAACTGATTCAGGGAGGAGAATAAAAACGATAACAGCCGTGAGCTAGTAGGAGGTCTTTCAGTTTGCATGCAATGAGACTTGTCCCAGACGGACCAGCCGCAGGTATGCTCATGACCAAGTAAGGAGCCTTAAGACATCGTTCCCAATTGTTTCCCGGAGCGACGAGTGCCGCTTATTCAAACCATCGATGAACTCAACGTGCTACTTCTCGCTTTTCATGCCAGCCTCGAAAATGGATCTCAATGCCCTGAGGGCACCGACGAATGATGACTAACATTTTCGAGTGCAGCGAAGCGTCTCCAGCCGGTTGACAAAACAGTCGCGGAAAAGGCGAGGATTCTCTGAATTGTCTTGAATCGCCGAACCAGGCAATCGGCCACCCAACTCTGGTTCAAAAAGGTGGCGTGATCTTGGAGATCGTATAGAATTCAGCGGGGAAGCTCGCGGAGGCGGTGACGGCACTGCAATCTCACCAAGAAGGCGGTGACCACCTCCATGCCCGGGTAAGTAGCGCTTTCACCGGACTAGCTGGGGCCGGGAGGATCTTCACGATCTTCTCCCGTGAGCAAGTCGGCTTCTTGCGCTTCGGGTGCCTGTAGATCGGTCAGGATGCTCTGTAGCACCTGCCGGCGTTGCTGGAGTCCCTTCTTGGGGATGTCTTGCGTCAATGGTTCCTGAGCTGATTCCGGCAAATTTACCAGCGCTTCGGCTTCCCCCACGGTGGCATACTTGTAAGATTCCACATACTGATGATTCGCGCCGTATATCTTGATCAGCATGTCTTCCGTGTCAGCGTCAAACTGATCGAAGGTGGGATTCACCACCGTGTGGTGGGCGAGGCCCTCGAGTTTATCGATCTGCGCCTTGAGACCATCGCCCCGGGATTTCGCATGATACATCGAATTGACTTCAGTCATAACGTGGTCTCCTTCCCTGTTGACCAGGGCATCCTATCAGCCCCGTCTTCCTTGGTATGAGCAATAGTGATCAGCCCTGGATACCGCGACTTCGGTATATTTGCGTCATCGAACGAGCCGCTGATGAAGAGTCTGTCCAAACTGCTGACACTGAAGGTGAGATGCACTTAGTACGAGGGATGCCGATAGTTCACGTCAGCGGATCTCGGCAGGGTATGCGGGAATTCATTTATAACGCACCATACGCTCGGGGGCGTAACCAATGATTCGAACGAGACTGGAGAACCGGACGACAATCAGACCACAGTATGTAAAAGAGAGACGGAATGGATCACGAGTGGTAAGCGTTTGACCAAGGAGGAAACATGGGAGATCATCGTCAGAAAAGGATTGAAGAGATCGCTGCGGAGATAACCGGGCCTAT
>JBBRRN010000215.1:0-6443 GCA_038200685.1 Nitrospirales bacterium | reverse complement strand
TGCTTGGGCGGAATTAAGTCCTTACGATGAAGAAGATTCCCGTATCATAATGAAACAACTTCCCGATCCCGGCCCTGAATGGAAAGTCATCGCTCATCATCCACAAGAGGCTATCGGACGTAAAACGGTAGTCTAGCAGAGAAATCTTCCGCTCATTCTGTCTCAATCAATTTCTCTCTTCTCGGGTCGTAAGTCGTTCTAGTTCGCGCCCCTTGCTCCGGGGGCGGATCGTGCCAGCATATCGTGGCGAAGGCACCAATTCGCCATAATGCTCAAGGGATTTCCCGAGCGGACGAACCTATAACTCTGGTTGCCAATGAGAGTAGTCGATTACTAGTCGAGGGCGATTCTTTTCATCGTCTTCTTCATACTGAAGAAATGGTAGAGCAATGCTTTTTGTGAAACCAGAAACCTTCCGAGTTGGGAAGTCGATAGTTTTGCTCCGTGGAATGCCCAACATTTCATGTGGATCAAACAGACCATCTGGTTTATGCAGTTTAGCGAAGTGAGGTGTCACTTCTTGCAGGATTGCTTCTTCAGGGCCATAAATGGTTCCGTCCCTGCCGTTGGGAAACCGAATGGAAATCAGCTTCCCTTCATGAGGTTTCAAAGTCTCGTAGAGTCTGGGGCTTTGTCTGGCAAGGGGATCTTCAGTGAGTTCGCGCGGGTCAGCCGACATTCCCTCAACGAAGGGTTCAAATGAATACTGCTTGCTATCCTCAAGGAAAATCTGGCCTCGAAGTACTAGTATGTCCGGCGGCTCATGTCCACGGACATAGATGGCTTCGACCTCAATTCTGTAATCAGAATGGTTATTCTGGAGGACCAGGCTCTTGCCATCTCGAAAATCCAGAAAGGTCCAAGAGTTTACTGAGTCCTTTATAGGCTTGCTTGTCTTTTTGACTATTGGATTGGGTCGAAGGCGAAACTTGTGTCCCAGACTGTCGGTTAATCCTTTTCGGTTCATGATGCTCCCCACTTGTATACAAGTTAAGATAAGAGATCAGAGGACACAAGGGGTTTCCAACCCGTCAGCCAATATCTGACACACATTTTAAGCCTGCGGCTTGTTAGATCGGCACTAATTTGGGGGGGGGAATCATTCGTGGCCGCTTAGGACTCGAATGGAAAGGGAGGGCTGAATTAGTAAGAAACCCTGATCCCGGTTTTACTCCCGGTTCCACTCCCGTTTTAGGTCCCGATTCAGAATCTAACCCAATCGCAGTTGGTCACCACAAGAATGATCGAACCTCTTGATTTCACTCCTCTGACGTCGTAGTCTGTCGCACTGGATCGTCAGTGGTCGTCGAGTCGTCGGACGCACTGCAAAACTGCGATGCAGCGGTTCGACCCCGCTCGGCGCCTCCAAACAGAGATTGCTCGATCCTGCCCGTCAAATACGCGCAGGGATATTTCAATATCGATGTTGGCCGATGTCGGTTGACGATGGAGCCTTTCAGAAATTGTATGTCAGGATTCATAGGAAAAGAGAATTGACGACTGTGGGAGAGAGTGTTAGAATCCGCGACGTTATGGGTCTACACGTCTAGCTGCTGTTCGCAGCTGCTCATCACATAGGTAGAGAAGAAAAGGAGAGAGAGGAATGGCCGTTCCGATTTCCCAGATGGCTACAGTGACGAAGTATGTGCTTACTCAGAAGCTGAACAGGGTGAAGCGATATCCGCTCGTGTTGATGTTGGAGCCCCTTTTCCGCTGCAATTTAGCCTGCGCCGGCTGCGGAAAGATTCAATACCCTGATCATGTGTTGGATAAACGGCTCACGGTCGAGCAGTGCTTGGCTGCGGCAGAGGAATGCGGTGCTCCGATCGTCAGCATTCCCGGTGGTGAACCGATGATCCATCCTGAGATGCCCGCGATTGTCCGTGGACTGGTTGCGCAGGAGCGGTATATCTATCTCTGCACCAATGCGATTTTGATGGAGCGAAAGCTCGATGAGTATCAGCCATCGAAGTTTCTGACGTTCAGTGTCCACATGGACGGACTGAAAGACGAACATGATTTGGCGGTCTGCCGGGATGGTGTGTACGATGTGGCGGTGAAGGCGATCAAGGCGGCGTTGAAGCGAGGGCACCGGGTCACGACCAATACGACTCTCTTCGACGATGCTAACCCGGAGCGCGTGCGGAAATTTTTCGATGCGATGATGGAACTCGGGGTTGAAGGCATGATGATCTCTCCTGGGTATAGCTATCAGAAAGCGCCGGACCAGCAGCATTTTCTGAAGCGAGAACGCACGACGGAATTGTTTTCCCGCATCTTGGGAAACCCAAAGAAGGGATGGCAGTTCAACCAGTCGCCGCTGTTCTTAGACTTCTTGATGGGTCGTCGGGAGTATGAGTGCACACCTTGGGGTAATCCGACCTATAACGTGTTCGGGTGGCAGAAGCCCTGTTATTTGCTCCAAGAGGGCTATGCAAAGACATTCCGCGAACTGATGGACAGTACGGAGTGGGATCGCTACGGAACAGGGCGGAATGAGAAATGTGCAGATTGTATGGTGCATTGCGGCTATGAGCCGTCTGCCGTTGAGGACACATTTTGTACGCTGTCAGGGTTTGGTCGCACCGTCAAGTTGACGATGCTCCCGACCTCGCGATGATAGATCGTGTGATGCGTCGCTTGTCTCTCGCTGTTTGCAGAAGCTGCCAGCCATCTTCTTATTAGGCGTTTCACGGGTATCGATTCTTCAATGACCGACACCAAGAACAAAAATACGAGCGGAGTGAACGGATCGCCAGAAGGCCGTATATTTCAACCTGCTTCGCTCAATGAGCTCATAGAAGCGGTGGAGCTGGCGTTCGATTATCGTGGCGATGTGACGGTGTCATTGAAGCCCGGCGAGTCGATCAGTGGGTATCTCTTCAATCGCCAGGTCAACGGTTCCGATTCCTATCTTGAGATATTCCCTTCCGATAGCGCTGAGATGCGGCGTATTCGCTATGACCAGATTGCCGCGGTTGCTTTCACTGGTGAGGATACGGCCACGGGAAAATCCTGGGAGACGTGGGTTGCCAAGAAGGATTCAGAGCGGCGAATCGAAGTGGAACGGGTTGCTGCTGAGGCAAAAACCCGAGGGATTCTGTAAGCGCTCCGCCTGCCGATCATATCTCTTTATCTCTACGCAGTTTCATCGAGAATGACTTCTCCAAGTGCTTGAAAATGGGCTTGTCTTCCCGTCCTGTCTTCCGTCATTTCGTTGACAACGTGTAGGGCCTATGTTAAAAACCGGGGCCTTGATATCGTAGGCGTATGAGTGATCATTACGTTCTGTTGTGTCAGGCAGGCCAGCGCCCTGCGCGCGATAAAGGCTCAGCTCTGAGCACGTGAGGCGGAGACAGATTGTGCAGAGTCAATCGCGATGGCGGGAATGGATCATTGCCATTACCATCGTCCTGGGTAGCTTCCCCTCGGTTGTTTTTGCAACACATGAAGCGGACCACCGGTTTACGGTCGAAGGGTTTGTCTGCGGGGCAGATGGGAAAGGCAGCCCGAACATAGATGTGCTGGTCAAGGATACAAAGATTCCCTCCGGGCAGATCGTCAAGACCGATGGAGACGGATACTACAAGGCGGCATTTCACCTTCATAACGACAATCTTGGCGACCCACTGTTGATTGAAGCCAATGGGCAGCAGCAACAACAGAAAGTCTCGTTTGATCCGAAAGATCTGGAAGCAGAACGAATTATTCAGGTCAATTTTGGAACCGGTTGCATCCAGGACAGGCGTATTACTCCGTTGTGGGTCTATCTAGGACTGGGGGCTGTGGCGACGACAGTCGGTGGGTTCATCGGACTCAAGCTGATCCGTTCATCGCGGAAGCAGGAGCAAAAACGAGGGCGATCGCAGGGTAAGCGAAAGCAATAACCGAAACGGTCCGTGGGGCTGATGTGCATCTCGCTGGATCGGTTGCTCAAGGTGGCGGGGGAGTGCGTATGGCATCACAGTATTGTTTAGCATCGACGCTTTTGCAGGAGTGACGATCGCCTCTGTAATAGCGTTTTTTGCCTGAGTCCACAGTATTCGTTAAGATTTGTGGCGAAACAGGCGAGAAGGGTGATGGCGGGTTCATTTCACCGTCAGGTCTGTTGCAGCAGGGTATCGGCGGTGCAGTAGAAGCTTGCGTGAGTGAAGTGAGAGCTAGTGTGAGAGTGAAACATTGTTGAGGTGGCGAGAAGTGAGGGGTATGCAAAAGGTTATGAAGCAGACGAAAGTTTTACAGTTGGCGATGGTGCTGGGAATGGGGCTTTTCGTGGTGGCATGCGGAGGAGAAGGAGGAGGGGAGGGGCCGATCGTTCCGCCGCCTCAAGCTCCTGCCGAGTGGGCCGATAAACATATGCCGGCTGGTTGGTGGACTGATGCAGCTAAACTGGAAGCGGGACGGAAACTCTACGTTGGTGAAACCAACCCAGATGTGAATTGTGGCAGTTGTCATGGCAAGGACGGCAAGCCAACAAAGGCTGGGGCCCGTGATTTCCGAGTCGGCGAACGGATGAAGCTCTACTCCGATTCTGTATGGGCTTGGCGGATTGCTGACGGGGTTCCCAATACGAAGATGAAGGGGTGGAAGAGCAAGCTGTCAGACGAAGATGTCTGGAAACTGGTGTTGTTTGAGGCAAGTTTCGGGATGCCTGGGAAGAGATGGGATACCGAAAAGAAGTCTTGGATCGATGCTGCGAGCGTCTCGGCTGCTCCGGAGCCGGCGGGAAAGTAGACGGGGCTTAGTTCAAGACTTTGTGCGGGTAGTAACCCAGAGAAACTCCCTCCGCACTGAGTTTCTTGGCAGTTAATTACCATGTTCGCGTAATGATGACCTAACATGCGATGCCTGAACGAATGGCTTTCGGCTACGGTCATGACCATATCTTCTCATTGCCTCCGTCAGTTCTTTTCGCGAAGTCATCGCACGGTTCACGGTAAAATGACGCTATCCTGTGTGACGCACAACCTCCTGTTGCCGAGGCCTCTAATGACAGGCTATGAGTGGAGTGAAGAGTCTATGGCAGGGAATCGAAAAAGAGGATAGGCCTTGGCTGTCTTATGATACGCTGGCTCTAATCTGAATCTAATAAAGAGAACGTATGATGCAGATATATCAATGCCAGACAGCCTCCTAGCCAAGAGAGGCGTCGCAATATGATGAAAATGTGGCAGCGCAGTCTGGTGGCGACTTGTGCATTTCTGGTGTTGTTCGGAGGAGTGGCCTATGCCCAAACCTCTGAGGCGCCTTCGGTGGAGTTTTCCTATACGGGGAATCGGACGGCCGTATGGATCGTCGCCCAACTTCACACGCTATTTGGGGCATTCATTCTCGGTGCCCCGATCTTTATTGTCATCTCAGAATGGTTGGGGTATCGGAAGCAAGACCTTCGGTATGATCGGTTAGCCAAGGAATTGACGAAGGTAACCGTCATCCTCTTCAGCATGACGGCCCTCACCGGTGGTCTGTTTATTTTCGTGCTCCTCGCAGCGTACCCACAGTTTACCACATGGTTCATTAATCAATTCTATCTTGTGTTCGCGGTAATCTATCCGCTGATGTTCATCAGCGGAACCATCGTGTTGTACATGTATTTCTACATGTGGGATGCCTGGAAGGGTGAAAAGAAAGGGCGGCATATCGCTCTCGGCGTGCTCTTGAACCTCATCTGTATGGCCACGATGTTTGTGATCAACGGTCCGACGTCGTTCATGAATACGCCGCCGAAGACGGAAGGTATCTCGCCACAGGATTTCCTTGTCGCCGCAACGTTGTGGGACAAGATTGCGAACCAAACGTGGATGCCGCTGAACCTTCATCGGATTGACGGTAACGTGGCGTTCGGGGGATTTGTAACGGGCATGATCGCTGCCTACATGTATATGAGAGCAAAAACCCAAGAAGAACGGGCCTACTACGATTGGATGGGTTTTGTTGGAAACCTGATCGGCGTGGGTGCGATGTTGTTCCAGCCCATTACGGGATTACTGCTGGCCTATGAGATGTGCGATTACGATTTTTCGTTCTGTCCGTACATGATGGCTGACCAGCTGTCGATGTTTTTCGAAATGCAGGGAGCCATGGTTGGACTCATGTTCTTAGCGAGTAACTATTACGTCTGGCTCAGCCTGAAACGCATTGAGGGGATTGAAAAGGTTCGGATGACGATCCTGGCTCCGATCGTGATGGTGGCCTTCCCCTTTGTGATGATGGTGGTGATGAACTACTATTGGATTCCCGAACCGATGTCGCTGGCATTCCTCCTGCCGTTGGCTCTCGCGCCGTTTCTTTTCGGCCGATTCATCCCGATCACGGTATCAGCACTGACGGTAATCAAAATCGGATTCTTGATGGTCATTGTGGGCGATGCCATTTGGGTTACGCCCCACGGGTTCGCAGCCACCGGCTCCAAGATGGTGGCGGAGCTGGAGATGCCGGAGGCT
>JBBRRN010000214.1:0-6470 GCA_038200685.1 Nitrospirales bacterium | reverse complement strand
CTCACATAGGCGAGCACATCCCAAATCTCATCGTCTGTGAGTGATTCCCTCCAGGCTCCCATCGCCGTATTCGGCTTGCCGTCATGCACGCTCTTAAACAATCTCGCATCCAGCTTTTCTTGAACCGCCGGAGACGTGAGGTCGGCGACCGGAGGAGTTAACTTCATCTGCCCATCTCCCTTCCCCTCGACCCATGGCAACGAATGCAGATCGTTGAATAGATGACTTGGCCACTGACTACATCACGCTCCGGCTGAGACACGTTCAATTCCTTTAAACCTGCCCCTCCGGCAAACGCCAATAGTGCGATCCCGATAAAGACAATATTCATCGCATCCCCTCCCTGCCTTCTTATCCGTTGAATATCATTGCGAGTCAGATGCCACGCAGGCGTGGAAATAGACACGGCTAAACCTCCACACAAACAATGCGTTAGAAGCGGGAACTCGGAGACCACGCCGACAGAGCCCCGCAACTGGCGAGAAAGACCCCGTCGGAACTCTTGCCACTGTCGCAAGGCGCGACAGCCGGGAGAACGTCAAACGTCAACGGTCATTCGTCAATCGGCTCATCTTTCGACAGTCCCGGGATGGGACAGGCCCCGCTTTGGAGAGGTGCCAGTTCCCCTGTTTACCACGCTGTCTCTGCATAATCTATTAGCCAATCTGTCTGGTTTTGCTGTTTCACATTCCCAGACAATGATTATTGTCCAGCCAAGCTTCCGCAGAACTACTTGGTTTCTCGCATCTCTTTTGACGTTATCCGTAAATTTCTGCATCCAAAATTCTGTGCGGCTCTTGGGGACTGTAGCATCTGAGCAACGCTTGTGCCGATGCCAGAAACATCCATGCACGAGTACAATAGTGCGATGTTTTGCTAGGACAATATCAGGTTTCCCTGGCAGGCCCTTCGCGTGGAGACGGAAACGGTACCCATTGCGATGGAGGATGCTTCGTACAAGTAATTCCGGTTTTGTGTCTTTACCGCGCACACGGCCCATATTCCAGGACCGATGTTTTTCAGTAAGAAGGTCGACCACCTAGTCAATCTCCTCCACCGCATAAAGGCCAAAGAGTTCGGGGGCACTTAGGCTGAATTTTTCAAGTACTGGTCGCTTTTCCGCAAGACTGGTAAGAATATTACGAGCAACGGAGTCTTCTGCGTTATGCACTGCACGATGACAATATGGGTACAGGCAGAAAATGTTGTGAATTGTATCCAAAGGCTGACTGAAGGATCCCTGCAAGCCTATTGGAATCAAATGATGAGCTTCCAAATATGGATTCTTGGTGAATCGGGAGAAGAATAATTTGTGTGAAGGGTCAAATTCGCATGTGAACTCTGAAAGCTTCATTCGTCTTACGGCGATATTTCTATCGCGCGCATACACATCGCGCTCCTTCAGCGAGCAACGGTCCGGTCTTCTTCCAGGGCTTGCAGGTCCGCCTAACTGTGAGCTCGGTTCTGAAAAGATCGACGACGGCACGGGGGGGGCTTATGCCGCTACGCGTTTCTTCGATCCTCGCTTTGAGCGGGTCGTCAGGCGTCGAGTCGCCTCGGAGACTTCGAGGAGAGAGCGTAAGGCCGCATTGACCGATGCGGAGTCGCGAAAGGCATTGGCGACATCGGGCTCAAGTACGGCGACGTTTGCGCCTTCCTTGATAAGTCGTCGGTAGTACTTTCCTCGAACAGCTTTTGTGTAGTCGAAGTTATACTCTGCCCGCATGTTATCTGACTGTGGTGGTCCTTTACGTTTCATGGCGTTTCCTCTCTCCCGCTGTTGTTCGACGGGCACTGATGACCCTCACAGCCGTTCCTCGATCCGTATGGGCCACGACCAGCAGCCGTCCACGGGCGGAGTGACCGATCGTGAGACCTCGCCGTTCACCTATGGAATGATCGGGGTCATCAACTGTTGCAGCCAGAGGATCATAGAACACGGTCACGGCTTCGTCGAATGAGACTCGGTGTTTTAGTAGATTGCGCCGTGCCTTTTCTCGATCCCACTCGAACTGCATGCCCTTATTGTAGAGAACTGACTGAGGGCTGTCTATGAAGGCAGCCGACGGGGTTGATCCCGTTACGTCGCATGCGCTTGACCTGGAACCGTCTGGCCTTCTTGCAGGTCTTGGATCGAAACCCGGTACATTCTACGTTTCGTGTTTGGGATGAGGAGCGTGGAGGAAGAAAGTGAAGGAGGGAACAGTCAAACCTTCCTTCACAGCGCGTATCGGGCGAGCACGTTTTATAATGCTCCCTCCAAGCTCGCTGGTTATCGCTCAAGGATGGGGGCTGATTGATCTTCCATTGCGCGTGCCCAAAGAGGGTCTTCTGAGACCGCGCGTTGCACGAGCATAGAAGATCATCGGCCTCCATCCCCTCCGCCATTCCATCCGCCAACAAGCGCTTCCCAAAATGTCGGTGCCGGGGTATCCTGCGCCAACTGTTCCTGAATCGATGATCGTGAGGGAAGACTTTGCGACCCAAGGATCGCTACGATACTGTTGATCTTGACGAGAGCCAATTTGAGCCAGGCTCTCGCCAACGCGTACTGAAGAACCTGCTCGGCATCACCAGCAAACGAGAGATGGATCAACTCGAAGGGCGCGAACAGGTGCGCTCGCTCGAAGACGTGGCGGCATTCTTCGATAAGGATCACAGGTTTATAGCAGCCGATGTCTGCCGTATTCACCAAGTCTGGTTGGGCCGAATCTATTCCTGGGCAGGCCGTTACCGGCAAGTGAATGTGAAGAAAGATGAGTTCCCGTTTGCTGCGGCTGCACAGATCCAGAAACTCATGACTGACTTTGAAGCAGGCCCGCTCAGACAGCACACGCCCTGCCGTCCCACATCGATCGCCAGACTTGCCGCAGCTCTGGCAGAGGTGCACGTTGAACTGGTCCTCATCCATCCCTTCCGAGAAGGGAACGGAAGAGCCGCTCGAATTCTGGCTGTGCTGATGGGGCTGCAGGCGGGGTTGCCCGCTCTTTTGTTCGACAAGTTATCCGGCAGGAAACGGCGCCAGTATTTTGCTGCGGTGCAGGCGGGGCTGGATCGCAATTACGATCCCATGACCACACTATTTACCGCCGTGATCGAGAAGACCTTGCAAGTTCACGAAAAGACGTGAGGTGTTCTGAGGTGCTAGCCTCAGCGAGCAAGTCTGCGGGAGTGAGTTTCACCCCCTCGATATCCGTAGAGGTATACACGGTCATCTGAAACATCGCACGGCGTTTTGCAGGGTCACGGAGGTAGGGATTGGTCCTGGTCAGTGAACGTTTCAGCATGCAGCCAGTATAGCATGGTCAGTGTTCGGCGTCTGCCATTTGTCTGGGCTTCGAGCCACGTTCGCTGCCTGAGTCATGCTTGACCCTGCACTTCACCTCGCTAGACGGCCCTTTACCGCACGAATCGAACGACCGCGTTTCATAATGCTCCCTCCAGGCTCGTTCGTCACCTTTCAGGGGATGGGGGCTGATTGATCTTCCACTGCGCGTGTCCAACGAGGGCCTTCGGAGGCCGCGCGTTGCGCGAGCACAGAAGATCATCAGGCTCCATCCCTCCTCTGTTCTGCGAGCAGGAGGACGACCAGGCTGCCCCATCCTGTTACCGGATGGTCGGCTCCAAGCTTCATGGAGTTGGAAATCAGGCAGTTCGCCTCGGCTTTCTCGATCAACTCCTTGGCTTTGGCCGCATCGGCGTTCGCCGAGAGCTTGATGGTCGGCTTCAACATGATGGCCGTGAACTGAAACTTCCCCTCCACCAGTTCCAGCCGCCTCAGCCACACTCTCGTACGAGGTACATGCCAGACCTGCTCGCTCCGCCACCGCCAGAAACGTCGTCCTTCCTCAGGTGGTTCCGAGCGCTTTGAGACGTTCCGAAAGACGAAGGTTTTCACTGTAATCCACCGGGCAATCGATCACAGCCGGCTTCCCGCACGAGAGTGCGGCCTTCAGCGCTGGTCCCAATTCCGAGGGTCCCTCGACGCGATAGCCTATCGCTCCAAAACTTTGCGCCAGGGCAACGAAGTCCGGGTTGCCGAATTCAACACCGGAGGTCCTCCCGAACTTTACCTGCTGTTTCCATCGAATAACTCCGTAGCCGTTGTCCCGCCAGATCAGCACGACGAGTGGAAGCTGCAGCCGCACGGCGGTCTCCAGTTCCTGGACATTCATCAGAAACCCGCCGTCCCCGGTCACAGCCACGACGCGCCGCGTGGGAAAAAGGAGTTTGGCCGCAACCGCCCCAGGCAGCGCCATACCCATCGACGCAAATCCGTTCGAAATGATGCACGTGTTCGGCGCCTCGCAGGGAAACATCCGGGCCATCCATAACTTATGTGCTCCCACGTCGCAGATGACCAGATCGTCCGGCGCTAGCGCCTGCCGCAGATCGCGAATGATGTGCTGAGGTCGCAGGGGCCATCCAGGCGGCTGCGCCCACTCCTCTTCATATGCGGTTTGCACCAACCGGCGGCTCTCTTTCGCCCACGCGAGATCGAACGAAGCCAGATGCTTTCCGATCTGATCGAGAGATAAAGCGATATCTCCCAATACGCCGACATCCATAATATAGTGCGCATCCACTTCGGACGGCGACACATCCACATGCACAATGTGCTTGTCGCGGTTCGGATTCCACAAGGACGGAGCGTACTCCACAAAATCATAACCCACCGCCACAACAACGTCGCTCTGCTCCATCACCACAGTTGGATAATCCCGCATCTGCAATCCAATCGCATAGAGGGACAATGGATCACTGTCTGGAACGACACCCTTGCTCATGAACGTGTGAACCACCGGTATGTTCGTCTGTCGCGCAAACCGCCGGGCTGCATCGTACGCCTGTCCCCGGATCACTCCATTGCCGACCAAGAGGATCGGCCGACGTGCCTGAGCCAAGACCTCGACGGCCCGGCTAACCTGGCGCGTCAGCGGCTCCGGCAAGGACGGCGCCTGCACGCGTAACGGCCCATCCAGCTCACCATTACTCACCGTATCCGCCGCAACATCCTCCGGCAGTTCCAGGTGGGTCGAGCCGGGCTTTTCGGTCTGCGCGACCTTGAACGCTTTGCGCACCGTCTCGGCCATGGTCCGGGGGTGAAAGATCTCGGCGTTCCATTTCGTGACCGGCTTGAACATGGATAAGACGTCGATGATCTGATGCGACTCTTTGTGCTTCCGATCCAGAGAGGCTTGTCCTGTGATCGCAACCAGCGGGGCGCGATCCAGATACGCGTCTGCCACGCCGGTGAGCAAATTGGTGGCGCCGGGCCCCAGGGTAGAGAGACAGACCCCGGCCTTTCCTGTCAGCCGCCCATGGACATCGGCCATGAAGGCCGCGCCTTGCTCATGCCGGACAGCAATAAACCGGATCTGCGAATCTACGAGCGAGTTCAAGACGTCCAGTGTCTCTTCTCCGGGCACGCCGAAGATCCACTGCACTCCCTCATTTTCCAGACAACGCAACAGTAGCTCAGACCCTTTCATGATATTCCCCTCCATCTGGTTCGTTTGGTTCATTTGGTTTGTCTCGTTTGTTTGGTTGAACCAGACTAACCAAATACACTAGAGAAACCAGAAATACCAGATGAAGCAGATAACCCTTGCCCGTCCCGCCAGTCTCGCGTGTCTCATGCGGCTATCATGCGGGACGGTTCTCCTGTTGTGCAGACGTGCTCGCTATCGAAGGGCAGTAGCAGCGCTGGCCCTCGTCAATAGAGGATGCGCTGGTAAAACGCTTTTTTGCCACCTCAGCCGCCACGGCATACCCCACGATGATGCAGGGCAAGGCCGGCAGCAACAGCAGCGGCAACGCTCATCTCATACCCGATGGTGTAGGCAAGCACGCTTCTATGGAGGTCCGCAGGTCACCATGCCTTACTGATGACTCGCCAAACCCGGAAGGAGTTGGGCCAGGCCATCGGCAATGAATTCGATTCCCACGGCCGCCAATATCAATCCCAGCAACCGGGTGACGATGTTAATGCCCGTTGTGCCTAGGATGCTTCTGACGCGGTCCGACAGACGCAGCGCGATCCACACCGCCCCTGCGACGAACAGGACTGTCAGTACCAGAAAGACGGTGTCGAACCACGTCGCAGCTTGGTCGGCGTAAATGATGACGGTGCTGATTGCACCCGGTCCGGCCACGAGCGGGATGCCCAAAGGGACGACGCCCACGCCGCCCTTCATTGCGGCTTCTTCCGTTTCTTCCGGCGTCTGATGGGTCGGGCTCGGCCGAGCCTCCAGCATGGCGATGGCCATTAAGAGGATAAGAATTCCCCCACCGACGCGAAATGATGCCATGCGAGTTCCGAAAAATCTGAGCAAGGCCTCCCCTACGAACACGGCTGTGATGAGAACAACCGTCACTGTCGTCGCGGTGACCCGTGCCGTCCGTATTCTCTGTTCCGCAGTTTGTCTATTGGTCAAACTCATGAACATAGACGCCACCCCCAATGGGTT
>JBBRRN010000213.1:0-6481 GCA_038200685.1 Nitrospirales bacterium | reverse complement strand
GAACAGACCACATGAACAAGACCGGCTGGCGGACTTGTTCAGCATCCTGCTCAGAAAGAGGTCTCACGCATGAAGGTAAGCAGCAAGATCAATCTCGGTAGCCTGCTCCATTTGAGGTCAAGCTTCCCTGAAAACGACTTGGCAGAAAAGTACGCCGGTGGCGAGCCACCGTTGCGTTCGGAGCTCTTCAGCGCCGAGCAAATGCAGCAACACGGTAAGACTCTGGCTGGCCTGCACCAGTTGAGTCCTGGACAGGTTCCGGACCAGCTTCTGAGCAGGCTGGCTGAGAATGAAGACGTCCTGATCGGAGTCCGCGATTTGTTGGCAGAGGCGGTGAAGGCGAATCGCCGGATTACGCCGGCAGGGGAATGGCTGCTCGATAACTTCTATCTCATCGAAGAACAGATTCGCACGGCGAAGAGACATTTGCCCAAGGGGTACAGCCGGGAGCTGCCTCGCTTACTGAATGGCTCAACGGTCGGACTCCCGCGCGTGTATGACATCGCGATCGAGACGATCTCACACGGCGATGGACGAGTCGATCCGGGAGGCCTCAGCAGTTTCGTTGCCGCCTACCAAACTATCACTGGGCTTACGTTAGGCGAATTATGGGCCATCCCTATCATGCTCCGGCTGGCGCTGATCGAGAATCTCCGACGCGCGGCAACGCGGATCGCCGCCCACAGGATTGACCGCAATCGGGCTGACTACTGGGCGGATCAGATGATGGACATCGCAGAGAAGGATCCGAAGAGTCTGATTCTGGTGATCGCAGACATGGCGCGGTCGAGCCCACCGATGGCGAGTGCGTTTGTGGCAGAGTTCACGCGCCGGTTACAGGGCCAGAGCCCCGCCTTGGCGTTGCCGCTTACCTGGATCGAACAGCGGCTCTCCGAGTCCGGCCTGACCATTGAGCAGTCGGTGCAATCGGAAAACCAACAGCAGGCCGTCGATCAGGTCTCCATCAGCAACAGCATCGGCAGTCTCCGGTTTCTGGGCGCGATGGACTGGCGCACGTTCGTAGAGACGATGAGCGTGGTCGAGGCGACGCTGCGTGAGGATCCCGCTGCAGCCTACGGCAAGATGGATTTTGCTACCCGCGATCGCTACCGCCACGTGGTGGAGAAGATGGCGAGAAGCAGCCGGCTATCGGAACGCGAAGTCGCGCGCCACGCGATTCACCTTGCGCAGCAAGGCGCGAGCAGGAAAGGCGTCGACGATCGAGAAGCCCATGTTGGCTTTTATCTGATCGACAAGGGCGTGCCACAGCTCGAACGAGCGGCGGATGTGCGCCTCTCCTCATCTGACGCGCTTCAGCGAACGAGCGGTCGGTTTTCGTTGCTCCTCTATGTCGGCACGATCGTCTTGATGACGGGGGTCTTCACCGGCGGCATATTGGCGCTGGCCTATGCCGAGGATGAGGATGGTTGGTTACTCGCACTGGTCGGTCTCCTGTCTCTCATCTGTACAAGTCAACTGGCGGTCGGGCTGGTGAATTGGCTTGCGACAGTGTTAGTGACGCCGCATGCGCTGCCGCGAATGGACTTCTCCAAAGGTATTCCCCCGGAATCGCGTGCACTGGTTGTGGTGCCAACTATGCTGAGCAGCGTTGAAAACATCGAAGATCTCACCGAGGCTCTCGAAGTCCGGTTCCTGGCCAATCCGGATGGCCACCTGCATTTCGCCCTGTTGACCGATTTTCAAGACGCGCACGAGGAAACCCTTCCGGAAGACGAGCCCCTGTTACGGCTGGTCCAGAAAAGAGTTGAAGAGCTGAATGGAAAGTACAGAAAGGCGACAGGCGATGCGTTCTTTTTGTTTCATCGCTCGCGCCGATGGAATCCTGGGGAACGGATCTGGATGGGGTACGAACGTAAACGAGGTAAGCTCGCGGATTTGAATTCGTTTCTTCGAGGCGGCTCACGAGATTGCTTTTCCCTCGTCGTCGGCGAGACTGAGGTGCTGTTGAACGTGCAATATGTGATCACTCTCGATACGGACACACAACTGCCGCGTGATGCGGCGCGTCAGTTCGTGGGGACCATGGCGCATCCGCTGAATCGTCCGCGGTACGAGGAAGACAAGCAGCGGGTTTGCGAAGGATACGGCATCCTGCAGCCACGCGTCGGCGTAAGCCTCCCAGGCACGAATCAGTCGCGCTATGCCCGGCTCAACGGGAGTGAGCCGGGCATCGATCCCTATACGCGCGCCGTCTCCGATGTCTACCAGGATCTGTTCAGTGAAGGCTCGTTCATCGGCAAGGGGATCTATGAGGTCGACGCGTTCGAACGCGCACTCGCGGGTCGCTGTCCCGAGAACCGGATTCTCAGCCACGATCTTCTGGAAGGGTGCTACGTGCGGGCGGGGCTGCTGAGCGATGTGCAGTTGTATGAGGAGAATCCCTCTTGCTACAGCGTGGATGTGAGCCGGCGGCACCGCTGGATTCGTGGGGATTGGCAGCTTGCTGGATGGCTCTTGCCGCGTGTCCCCGGTCCAGCAGCACAGCGCCAGAAGAACCCGCTCTCTGGACTGTCCCGATGGAAGCTTTTCGACAACCTTCGGCGTAGCCTTGTCCCGTCTGCGTTGACCCTTATGTTGCTGCTCGGCTGGACAGTCTTGTCACCGTTCTGGTTATGGACCTTGGCGGTGCTCGGCATCATCCTGATTCCTCCGTTGCTTGCCGCTATCCTGGATCTATTTCAGAAGCCGGAGGATGTGTTGCCGGAGCAGCATGTCGCCGCTGCGCTACGCTCGGCCGGGCGGCATATCGTTCAGACGGTGTTGACGGTTGCGTGCCTTCCCTACGAGGCGTTCTTCAGTTTGGATGCGATTGTACGCACGATTTGGCGAATGCTGATCACGCGTACGAGACTGCTGGAATGGAGTCCGTCAAGCAATCAGAATCGCGATCGCCGCACAGGCCTTGTCGCCTATTGTCGGATGATGTGGGTCGGGCCTGTTCTTGCCACGGCCTCAGTGATCTATCTGACGCTGTCGGAGCCGAGTGCGTTCGATGTGGCGATGCCCATTCTGGGTCTCTGGCTTTCCTCCCCCGTGATCGCATGGTGGATCAGTCAACCGATTACTCGGCGCGAAGTGTATCTGACGGGAGACCAGATGGTCTTTCTCCGGAAGCTTGCCAGAAAGACCTGGGCGTTTTTCGAGGAGTTCGTCGGGCCGGACGATCATTGGTTGCCGCCTGATAACTATCAGGAGCATCCCGTTTCTGTGGTTGCGCATCGCACGTCGCCGACCAATATGGGACTCGCGCTGCTCGCAAACTTGTCCGCGTACGACTTCGGCTACGTGTCGGCCGGACAACTTATCGAACGCACGACGAAAGCGTTTCACACGATGGAAGGGTTGGAACGTCACCGAAGCCACTTCTATAACTGGTACGACACGCAATCTCTGAAACCGCTGCTGCCGACCTATGTGTCGACGGTGGACAGTGGAAATCTCGCGGGTCATCTGCTGACACTGCGGCCGGGTTTGCTCGCACTCCTGGATCAGAAGATCCTGGGGCCGCGATTCTTTGACGGACTTAGCGACACAATTCGGGTCCTCGAGGATGCTGCAGGGGAGAACACTCCGGCTCCACTCGCTCATTTTCAGAAGCACCTGGAATCTGCCTACGCATCCCAGCCAACCACGCTCACGGCCGCGCGGCTCTGTCTTGACCGGCTGGCCATGACCGCCGAGGAGGTGCTCGCGAGCGTGAAGGCTGCCCCGGAGAGCCAAGCGACCTGGTGGGTGCGCGCCCTCGCCCGGCAATGCCAAGACGCCCTCGCCGATCTAATCCTGCTTGCTCCCTGGTCATTGTTGTCGGCCTCACAGAATAGGCTGAACGAGTGTGACCACATCGATGAGATCCCCACGCTGCGCGAATTAGCACGCCTTGACGAAGTGTGTCTGCCGGCCATCGAACATCGCTTGGACTCAGAGGCGAGGCACGAGGATCGCACATGGGCTGATGACCTTCGACAGCTCATTGTGAAGGCCAGCCAGCGCGCCAGAGAAAGAGTCGCAACCGTCGAAGGGCTTGCACGTCAAGCCGGTCTTTTCGCCAGCATGGAATATGACTTTCTCTTCGATAAGGATTGTCATCTGCTGGCGATCGGCTACAACGTCGGCGAGCGTCGGAGAGACTCCAGTTACTACGATCTGTTGGCTTCGGAAGCGAGATTGTGCAGTTTCGTGGCGATTGCACAGGGCCAACTGCAGCAGGAACACTGGTTTGCTCTCGGGCGTCTCCTTACGACCGCCGGTGGAGGGCCGGTGCTCATTTCATGGAGCGGCTCGATGTTCGAATACCTCATGCCGCTCTTGGTGATGCCGACATACGAACACACGCTGCTCGACCAGACCTGCAAGGCGGCGGTGGAGAGACAGATCCAATATGGAGGGCAGCGCGGCGTCGCGTGGGGTATTTCTGAATCCGGCTACAACACGATCGATGTTCATCTCAATTACCAATACCGCGCATTCGGTGTGCCAGGTCTGGGACTCAAACGTGGGCTCGCCGATGATGTGGTCATTGCGCCCTATGCCTCGGCGCTTGCACTGATGGTGGCGCCTGAGGAGGCGTGCCTAAATCTGCAGCGACTCGCAACGATGGGGCTCGAAGGACCATTCGGATTGTATGAAGCGATCGACTATACGCCTTCCCGCCTCCCACGCGGACAATCGAGTGCAGTGATTCGATCCTTTATGGCCCATCACCAGGGCATGAGTTTGCTCTCGTTGGCCTATTTGCTCCTGGACCGTCCGATGCAGAAGCGATTCGAGTCGGATCCGTTGTTCCAGGCGACCATGCTATTGCTTCAGGAGCGGATTCCGAAGGCGACGGCATCCTATTCGCACACCGTGGAACTCTCTGACTTACGTACGACCTTTGGTGATGCCGAGATGCCGGTGCGCCGGTTCAGCAGCCCTCACACCCCGATACCCGAGGTGCAGCTATTGTCGAACGGCCGATACCACGTGATGATCACGAACGCGGGCGGTGGGTATAGCCGTTGGAAGGACCTCGCCATCACACGCTGGCGCGAAGACAGTACCTGCGACAACTGGGGCACGTTCTGTTACATCTGCGACGTGGAGAGCAACGAGTTCTGGTCCACGGCCTATCAGCCGACGCTGAAGCCGCCAGAGAACTACGAAGTCATCTTTTCTGAGGGACGGGCTGAGTTTCGCCGCCGTGACCGCGAGATTGAGACATATACCGAGATCGTGGTGTCGCCGGAAGACGACATCGAACTGCGTCGAACCCGCATCACCAACGGCTCGCGGACCAACCGAACGATCGAGATCACGAGTTACGCGGAAGTCGTGCTCGGATCCTCTGCTTCGGACGCGCTGCATCCGGCGTTCAGCAATCTCTTTGTCCAGACCGAGATCATTCGCGAGCGGCAAGCGATTGTCTGTACTCGCCGACCCCGCTCCTTCGACGAGCACTCGCCATGGATGTGTCATCTCATGACCGTACATGGAGCGGACATCGGATCAATGTCCTATGAGACGGACCGCCTACGGTTCATCGGCCGTGGTCGCACCGCCGCCGATCCACAAGCCATGAGCGGATCCGGTGCGCGACAGGGGACGCACGATGCTGGGGCACTCTCGGGCAGCGAGGGCTCTGTGCTCGATCCGATTGTCGCTATCCGGTGTCGGCTCACTCTCGGTCCGGAAGAATCGGCCACGATTGATATGGTGTCCGGTATCGGCGACACCCGCAACGTCTGTCTGGCCCTGGTTGAGAAATATCAGGATCGTCGTCTCGCCGATCGTGTCTTAGATCTGGCATGGACTCATAGCCAGGTGGTCATGCGGCTGCTGAATGCCTCCGAGGCAGACGCGCAACTCTATGGCCGCTTGGCCAACTCTGTCCTCTATGCCAATTCCTCGCTGCGGGCTGATCCGAGCGATCTGATCAAAAACCGCCGCGGGCAATCCGGGCTTTGGGGCTACGCCATCTCCGGCGATTTGCCGATCGTGCTGCTGCAAATCGGAGATCCAGCCAATATCGATCTGGTGCGCCAGCTCGTACAGGCCCACGCGTACTGGCGCTCCAAGGGGTTGGCCGTGGACTTGGTGATCTGGAACGAAGATCACGCCGGTTACCGGCAACTACTCCACGAACAAATCATGGGGCTGATAGCCGCGGGTCTCGAAGCACATGTGGTGGATCGACCGGGCGGCATTTTTGTGCGTCCTTCGGACCAGATATCGACCGAAGATCGCATTCTGCTGCAATCGGTCGCCCGTGCCATTATCACCGACAATCGGGGATCGTTAGAGGATCAGATCACTCGCCGAGGTCATGTGGACATTACCGTACCGCGCCTGAGGCCAAGACGAACCCACCGTGCCGAACCGTTGCCATCGGCTGCGTTGCCACGCCACGATCTCAGTTTCTTCAACGGGCTGGGAGGATTCACGCCCGATGGACGCGAGTATGTCATCACGACCGCGCAGGGGG
>JBBRRN010000212.1:0-6505 GCA_038200685.1 Nitrospirales bacterium | reverse complement strand
TGGCATCCCCATGAAGTATTTCATCGGCATCGCAATGAATAACAACGTGAGAAATGAAGTACCTTCGGCTAACGCGGTCATTCTAAAAATTCTGATCTGGCTCATATGTACTGTTCTTCCTTCTTCCTCATCAAATATAAAATCTGCGCGGTCACCCAAGAAAATTCAGAATGCCTCCCCTTTGTTTTCCCCATGCCGGGTTATGCCCCAACCCGTATAAAAGTACAGGGTTGCAGACTGTCAAATGCTTGCTCCAGGTTGTGAACGAGTGGGCAGTAGTGCACCGAGTTCGTTGGAATAGGCTTCCAATACGATAACTGCTACCGGGAGGTTTGCCACGTTCTGCTGATAAGGAAGGTTCTTGCCGACGGTGAGAAATGCGTCAAATTCTTTGGCCGCAAGAACCAAGAGAGCGCCGTTCTTTACCCCTCCCCAGCCCATTTCGACTACGGTTTTGACATAGCCCGCATTATTCATGAGCGCTTCTGCTGCAATCGCGGATTTGCCGCTGCGACAAGCCTGGACGAAGTGGCCGGCGTCCAGGCAGGCGGGCTCGCCGCTTGATCGATCAACATACTGTTTCAAGTATACCTCACTCCCGCGTGGCGACTGCGCGATTTCACGACGAACCGTCATGAATAATGAGGGCAAGTGACTTGGCAAAGACCGCCGAAGGCGAACCGGGACAGACTCGTCAAGAAGCAATCGCATCTGCAAACAGCCTGCCCTTTGCGTCCTCGATCACGGCTACGGCAGCTTCTCTAAACACAGAGGGAAAGTCTTGCAGGAACTCCTCAAGCGAAGAGGTTCCTTCAAGGAAGTCGAAGAGGTTTTGTAGAGGGACACGTGTGCCCTTGAAACACAACACACCACTCATGATCTCAGGATCACAACTGACGTATCTCGCATCCATAGGCTCCTCCATGGGGAGAAATTTACCACAGAGGAGCAGACGAGATCATTGCTTGATTTTGCACCTCCTGTCCAAGGCTCCCCATTCATGGTGCGCCATCTTCCAGTGGAATACCCAGACGCCCTCTCCCAGCCCACCACTCGTGGCAACGACCGGCAGCTGATTGTTCAGCACAAGACCGACCGGACGGATTTCTTGACTGGGCTCAGACAGGAGACTCTGCCTTTGCGAGGGGTGCAGTGCAGATCAGCATGACCCTACCAGTGTAACCTGCAACGGCTAATTAGGCAGTAGTAGCTTCGAGCGATCGAATCCTCTTCGCAATGGCTCGTGGAAAATCGACAAAGACGAAATGAGTCTTGTGATAGAGATAATCCTCGCCGCTTTCGTCCACGATTCGCACCACATCGTCCTTAGCCGCTTGCGGCCTGAGATGATCCGATACACCTTGCCAGGAATCAACGAGGCTTTGTAATCGGTGTTATCCACACAGAGGGCGAATGATTTGGCTAGATCTCATGATTTCTCCAAGTACCGCTTGATCTTGAGGTCCCGCCTGCCGATGCTGTGAGCCTCATACCAATGAAGCTCTACCCTTCGCAACGTCCCGTTCGGCAACCGGACAGTCGCTACTCCTTTCAACACCTTACCACCGACCGGGTGCCGGTGGCGGTCCTACCACCCGACCCGGAGTGCGGCTGGCCAAGGCCGCCGCACTCCGGTCACAACCCTCTTCGTTGTGGCCGTGGTCAATTAACCTTGAATGCCGAAAAAATGATGCTCGGCACCACGGGTTCACCTTCCGGCTTTTTCACGATCAAACCGAGGCCAGGCGCCGACCCGGAGTAGACCGCTTCGATCGTGTCGCCACTCCTCAACATCTGCACGCCTTGGGATACCAGAACGGCGGTGAAGGACGCGTCAGGAATCATCTGCTCGGTGTTGGAATTGGCTACATCCTTGCCGTTGACCCTGATCCAGAGTCGTACCGAACCCGCAACTTTTCCGCCGACCTGCGCTGCCGCCATCAAGAAGTACGCCCCGTCGGCACGGATTGTAACGACACCGTTCCTATTAGTGAGGCCTCCGCCTGCGTCCGTCTTCATCGTGACGACGTTCGGATTGGTGTCCTTCGCGAGCTGCTCTTGGTTATTCGAGGCCTGCAGGAACGATGCCAACTCCGCAAAGGAACTGCTAGCCGAGGCCAGAAGCGTGGCCGTGATCAACATTGCCATCAAAGTAGCTTTCATCTTCAGTCTCCTTTCCCTTGGTTGGAAGTTAGACCATTTGCACGGGAGCCGCGCAAGCGACATGCCATCCTCGATGGAAGTCGGCTCACTATTGGATGCGCTGCACGAGCCCAGACCCTCCCTCCTCTGGCAAATACCGAGGTGCCCGTGGCTTGCTATAAAGAGATGCTTGGAGATATCGCCGTCTATTCATAGACGAGTCCACTCGGTTAGGGAACTAGAAAATAGGGAACTCCCTAGTTCTGCTCAAATATTTAGCAAGAGGGCAGCCAGGTGGTTCCAGCCCTCTGCCGACCGCCCTTTATTGCGCTTAACTTTCTCACCCGCCCACCCACTGGCAAATATTTTTCACCCGCCCGACCCTCCGATTGCTTTACAATCGATTGCCCAAGACGTGCCACTAGCCTGAGCGAGGGCCTTCTGATTTCCCAACTTCCCCAGAGGGAGTAGGCAGATTGTTCTTCACTGCGCGCATCGGACGAGCACATTCTTATCGTGCGCGTTCTGCGAGCAAGAAGAACGGTCTGCCTGCTCCCTCGAGTCATTCTGAGACCGCGAGTTGCGCGAACACAGAAGATCATCAGGCTCCATCCCCTCTTCTGTTCTGCGAGTAAGAAGGGCGCCTGGCCGCTTCCCGCTCCCTTTTCAACATCCTCACTCCCCGCTCCCCGCCATGTCGTCGATCAAGGGCCTATTGATGTCGGTGCAACCGAAGCAGATGGTATCGAAGAGGGTCTCGGCATCCGCGACAAAGTTCTTCTCATCGGTGAGTTTATCGGCCATGACTTGGGAATAACAAGTATCACAGAGCATCATCAGCCCACGCGATATGCCGACTGTTTTTCTTCCTATGCTCGCAGCCATAACGTCTCCTATACCGCCCCTTTCTGCCTTGCCAGCCAAAAGTCTTCCGCTTCGAGATCGATTCCGCACACGGCACATTCATAGACCTTCTCGTCAGCCGGAAGTTGGATTTCCGTCCGATCGATTCGCCCACGACAGACATGATAGAACCGCCCGCGCGCGTCTTCGTCATCTAACGGATCGCTCTCATATATCAGCACCATCGGCATGTTCTCCCTCAAGCGGATTGAAGTATACCGGTGGACGCGATCCATGCGCAACGGCCAGGCGCTCTGTTGCTGAGTAGGCGGTGCGAAAACAACCTCGACACCGCTGAGATTTAATGGCCCGCACGTGTATGGTTACCAGGACACAACCTTGCAGGATGCTCAAAAAGCCCGTCCAGCGCGGCCGCAGCCGATGAAAGCACCGGAGGCGTAGCCTCTTGGCTACGTTGAGGATGCTTTCAAGGCGAGAACAAAGCTGGCGGGTTTTTTCAGCATCCTGCCGTTAGACCTGGAATTGGGCGTCATAGAGCCTGGCATACACCCCTCCGTGCCCGATCAATGTCTCAAGCGTCACGTCCTCAACGACTCGGCCGTGGTCCACGACAATGTTGAGATCGAAACCATGGATGGTGGAGAGGCGATGGGCAATGATGATCGTCGTCCGCCCTTTTGTGAGATCGTCCAGCGCCTCTCGAATCTTCACCTCAGTCTCCGTGTCGATATTGGACGTGGCCTCATCGAACATCACGATCGGAGGATCCTTCAGAATCACGCGGGCGATCGACACGCGCTGCCGCTGCCCGACGGAAAGCTTGACCCCGCGCTCTCCGATCCAGGTATCGTACCCCTCAGGAAGGGCTATGATGAAGTCATGCGCACGGGCGACCTTGGCCGCCGCCTCAATGTCGTCTTGCCCGGCCTTAAGGTCGCCATAGAGAATATTCTCTCTCACCGTGCCATTGAACAAGAAGGGCTCTTGCTGAACCAGTCCGATTTGACTGCGGAGAAAGGCCAAGGAAACATCGCGGAGATCGTGTCCATCGACAGTGATGGCTCCCTGCGTCACATCGTAAAACCGCATCAATAACTTGAGCGTTGTGCTCTTGCCCGCTCCGCTCGGACCCACTAACGCCACGCGCTCGCCCGCATGGACTGCTAAGGTGATGTCGGTCAAGATCGGCGTATCTACTCGATAATGAAACCCGACGTGCTGAAAGGCAACCTCTCCTCGCAGTCGCGAGGCCGGCACCTGAGCGTCCGTACGATCTCTGACCTCCGGAACGAGATCGAGCACTTCGAACACCCGTTCACTTGCGGCCAAGGCATGCTGCAGCATGTGATTGACGGAGTGAATCTGATTGATCGGCACATAGAATAGCGCAAGATACGAGATGAACATCACGAGTTCGCCCACGGAAAGACGATGCTGCAAGACTTCGTCGGTGCCGAACCACAGCACCATGGCCCCGCCAAGGCTTCCGATCAGCATCATGCCTGGGGAATAGTAAGACCAGAGGAACATGGCCTTCAAGGTATCTTGCCTGCAACGATCGCTCTTTCGATCGAATCGCTCCTGCTCGTAGGGCTGGCGATTGAAACCCATCGTCTCTCTGATGCCTGCCAGCATGTCTTGCAAGAGGGCGTTCAGTTCGGCCGACCCCTTTCGAATCGCGCGATAATGCCCATGGACACGTTGGGTGAATAGGGCCGCTCCCACGATCAAGAGGGGAATCGGCACAAGCGCCAACAACGCCAGCTTCCAATTGAGCATGAACAGCATGATCATGATCCCGGTCAGCGTCAGCCCGGCCGTAATGATCTCTTCGAGTCCGTCGACGAAGATGCGCTGCATGTGCTCGGTATCGTTCAGTACCCGCGACATGATCTCGCCAGTCGGACGATTCTCGTAAAAACTGATCGACAATCGCTGAAGCGCCGAGAATACCTGGACATGCAAGTCATGCACGACCTGCTGCTCCAGCCCATTATTCAGCCTGATCCGCATCGACCCGCAGAGGTTCCGCAACACATAGGCGGCACAGAGCGCGAGAAATACCCATACCAGGAGCTGGGTCTTACCAGCTTGGATCACGTCGTCGATGATGACTTTGATCAGCCACGGAGGGATGAGCTCAAACGCGGTCGCGAGCCCGGCGAACACGAACGTGCCGACCACCATGGAACGATGCGGGCTGAGATACTGGAGCACTCGAAGCAGAGTTTTCACAGGTACAGGGTCTTCACGGCAGGTAAGCTAAATAACGGGAACAGGATCGTCTTGCCAGTACTTACTAAACTCAGGGAGCTGCGTGATCGTCGACATATCGGTCATCCGATCCAAGAATACCTTGCCGATCAGATGATCCATCTCGTGCTGAATACAGACGGCATAGAGACCCGTTGCTTCGAAATCCATCGATTTACCATGGCGATCCAATGCCTGCACCCTCACCACTGAGGGCCTCGTAACCTTTCCTCGCAGCCCATCCACACTGAGACAGCCTTCCCAGTTTTCGACTTGCTCAGGACCATAGAAAACGATCTTAGGATTGATGAGGACCGTTTGAGGAAATCCATCCTCCCCTTCACACCCCATGACGACCAATTGAATCGAGCGAGACACCTGCGGCGCCGCCAGGCCTATCCCTGGTTCGGCCAACATCGTCTCGATCAGATTGTCGATGAATTGCTGTAGGTCGTATGTACGGATGTTGCGAAGATCGACCGGGGCCGCAATCTGACGCAAGACAGGGTTCCCAAGCTTTGCAATCTGGAGTGTAGGCATAACGCGAATCGACCATCCTTCTCTTACATTGCGCGACGAGGGTGTAGACCTGCAAAATATAACATATGAATTTTCGCCCCCGCAAGGCGTGCGGAAGGACGAACTAAGTAAGAGAAACCCATTCTATCCACGTCGGGGGGTGTCATCGAACCCGCCCAGGCCGTTTCGGATCCGATATTTCGAAACTATCCTTCTGACCGCTCCACCATTCTAACCATTCGGTCGCCCACTCTTGACGGTCTTGTTTGGTCGACGTCTCCCAATCGTGAAACTCCGTTTCATGTCGGGTCAGAATCCAGAGCGACTGCACCGCTGAAAATGCGACAAATCGCTCCTCATCGGCAATCATCCCGATCAGAACTGGGATCATCGTTTTCTCTCTGACATACCGAGCCTCAAATGCAGCGGCCTTTCGGATCGACGAATTCTGATCGTGTGCCATCGCCTGGATGGCATCGACAACTTTTGCCCCATCCAATCGAACGGCCACTCGCAAGGCATGTTCACGAACCCGTGGGATTTCGTTCGACTCCTTGGCCGCAGCGACGAGAGCAGGAACCGCCGCAGCTGCCTTCAACATTGAAATCGTTTCAATCGTATTGTAGCGAATGCGTGGTCCCGCCATCGTCAAACCTTTAATCAGGACCGGTACCGATGGTTCGCCGAGATGCATGAATTCGCCCATGGCCCAAAACTCTTGCGCTCC
>JBBRRN010000211.1:0-6553 GCA_038200685.1 Nitrospirales bacterium | reverse complement strand
TCGCGCCCGGGTAAATGCGGCTCCAGTACCGTCCATACTTCATCCGATATATCGTGTCTGCGATGCGATGCGTTCATGCCCAACCTCCTTCGGTTGGGCATGATTCTACATCATTTCACATCTCGTGACGACAGTATCTAGCCAGTATCCCAAACAACATAGAGTCCTTTACGCCCAAGTAACCAAGCCCTGCGGAACATGTGGCGCCACGACCATAAATAGAGCTTTATCGTGGGCAGAATGACATTGTCGGGTGTGACGATTCGTCAAGCCGTGTAGCACAAGAGCTCGATTGGGGCATCGGTTTCGTATTTCTTCCGCAACTTCTTCGAAATTATGTTGGCCGATGGATCGGATGTTCGTAAATAACCATCACTTCCCGTGGCAATTGAGCTTGCCAATTGCGGATCGCACATTTCGACGAGTTCGAATGCGACTCCCCCTTCTGATTGGTGCGTGCACAATATGTCCGGTTCTGGCGGAGAACGTTTCTCAACGCTATTCCGATCAATAGGCAAATGTGAAGCCTCCAGAAAGCGCAAGAAAACCGCGACTTCTATTTTTCCCTTGGCGATTTCAGATGCCATACTCACTCCAACTGGCTAACTAATAAGTCTCCTGCGGCCTACCTTGACAGCATAGCAGGGCGGCCTCAACAATCTGCTGCGAACAAGTCAACTGCAAAGAAAAGCACGACGAGCGAGTTTATGTTAATGAAACCAACCAAACCAGACTAACCAGATAGACCAACCAATGGGTCTGCGCTTAGCGGGCTGGGGAAAACTCGGTTTACACACAAACGATCATGGAATATTTTCAATGACACTGATGTCAAAATAGTCGCAGGATGCTCAAAAAGACCGTCCAGCAAGGCCGCAGGCTAGTCGAAACCGGAGGCGTACCCTCTGAGGTACGTTGAGGATTTCGATGAGCCAAGAACGCTGCTGGCGGGCTTTTTCAGCATCCTGCTAGAAGTTTCCTGCCTGCACCACATCCTCGATGCTATTGATATCGAGCCAGTGACCTGCCGTATAGAGTACCCGGATGGGATATTGCCGTTTCAACAGTTCCTGGAGTAGTTGGGGGATGGCTGCTTTGCGATTGTCAGGCTTCGCCAAGATTTCTACAATGATGTCGGTGATGAGTTTTACCGCGTTGGGCGAGACTTTGAGGAATCCCATCCAGACCCCGTGGATGGATTCTTTTGGGAGCGTGTCTCCCAATTGCTCGAGATAGATCTTGGCGTTGAAGGCCCTTCGAGAATTGGGAATGGTGCACTCGGTAAATCCGCCGAGGCGGGCATAGCTGCTCTGCTCCTGCCAATTGCTGTCGACGAAAATCACGCAGTCATCGGTCTCCTGGCAGAGAGATTGGGGAATATATTTATTGAACAGCACGTCGCCGTAGGAAACGACCGTGCTCTGTGCCGGTCCTTTCCGTGATCTGAGGGCCTTCAAGAGTGAATCCAGTTCGCCTGTGTCCGCAAAGTCGTCATTATCGACATACGTCAGGTTGGGCAGATTGACGGCTGCTTTTTTATACCCCCTGACGACCACGATGTCCTTGATCCCGACTGCATTGTAGGCGTCGACAATGTGGGAGAGAATCGGTGTGCCCTGGATCTTGACCATCGTTTTGGGTTGTTGTTCGGTGAGTTCTCCCAGTTCTTTTCCGCGGGAGGCGGCCAGCACGATGGCGCAGGTATCTTCGGCTCCTTTCGGTAGATAGCGGTCTTCAGCCTCTTGTAGTTCTGCGGCGTTTTGCAGGCGGAAGATTTCGGAGACCGGCGCGACTTTGTCTTCAATGGAGAGTAAGTGCTCTTGCTCCTTGAGGGTTCTCGCGGTTTTCTGCATGGCAGCCACGGATGTTCGCAACATGTGATTAGCCCAGATGACAATTGAAAAGCCGTGTTGGCGAAATATATCAGTGGGTGTGGCGTAATATTTGGTGGGCACGATCACGACGGGGCAGCGATTGCCCCATTCCTGTTTGAACGCCAAGATCTCATCTGGTACCGACAGGGCGCTGTGGATGAGGATGCCATCGGCCCCTGCCTGATGATAGGCCTCGGCGCGTCGCAAGGCTTCCGCCAGTCCCCAGCCGCAGATAAAGGCTTCCACGCGGGCGATAATGGAAAAGTCCGGGTCAGACTGTGCATCTTTGCCGGCTTTGATCTTGCCGCAGAACTCCTGCATGTCTGCCATGGGTTGGGCGTTCCCTTTGATAAAACTATTCGTCTTGGGGAAGAGTTTGTCTTCAATGCAGACCGCGGCGATCTTGCGTTGCTCCAGTTTGCGGACGAGCCGCTGCATGTTATTGAAGTTGCCGTAGCCTGTATCGCCATCGAGAAGAATTGGAATTGTGGTTGCATCGGACATGAATTCCAGGTTCTCAAGAACTTGGGTCCAGCTGGCTTCGTTGTTGTCACGGACGCCGAATTGCGCAGATATCGAGAGGCCGCTGGCCCAAATGCCCAGAAAACCGGCTTCTTGAACGATTTTTGCGCTAAGGCCATTATGGGCTTCGCAGATGAATTCCAGCTGATTCGACAAGAGGAGCTTCCTAAATTGACTAGATGGGGAGATGCTTGCGATCGAACTCATGGATTCCCTTTCTTGTTCCTGCAGAAACGATTGGAGAGGGATGTTTCCCTGGCATGCTCGCTGGCTGTGCAGAATACCGGTTTCCCCAGGAGAAATCATCTTGCACGTTTGGGCGATGTGACACGTAGTGGCGAGGAGAGAGAATCTTTAGCGGATGGGGCATTAATATACTTGACTCATCATACATAAAATTGGTATTCTCCGGTCATCGAACACGGAGGATGACCCCATGAGCTTACCAACCACTCTTCAAGAAGCCATTAAATACTTCGCTGATCCACAACACTGCCAAGATCTTCTGGTGTCCATGCGCTGGCCACGTGGCCCAGTCTGTCCGCGCTGTCAGTCCGGTGAGTATGGCTATCTCAAATCGCGCTCGCTGTGGCAGTGCAAAGGATGCCGGAAACAATACAGCGCCAAAGTCGGAACCATTTTCGAGGACAGCCCTATCGGTCTCGATAAGTGGTTTAGTGCGCTTTGGATGATTGTCAGCGCCAAGAATGGCGTGAGTTCTTACGAGATCGCTCGGAGCCTTGGCGTCACTCAAAAGACTGCCTGGTTCATGATGCATCGTATTCGTTTGGCCTTACAGAAGGGTTCGATTGATCGCAAGCTGATGGGTGAAGTCGAAGCCGATGAAACCTATATCGGCGGAGAAGCCCGCAACATGCATAAAGACAAGCGAGTCACTAAGCTCCGCACTGAAGGATCGTTCCGCAAGGCAGTCGTGATCGGCATGCTAGAGCGCAAGGGAGAAGTACGGACCGCCGTCATCAATCGTGCTTCCGGCAAATTGGTTGAGCAAGCAGTGCGTGAGCATGTGGTGCCTGGGTCCACTCTCTATAGCGACCAATTGCATTCATACATCAAGGTGGGCAGAGACTACGCGCACAAAGTGATTAACCATGCTGAGGAGTACGTGAGAGGCAACGTTCACACTAACAGCATCGAGAACTTTTGGAGCTTGCTAAAGAGGGGAATTAAGGGCACTTATGTGAGCGTGGAACCGTTCCACTTGTTCCGGTATCTCGATGAACAATCGTTCCGGTTCAACACTCGAAAGGACAACGATCAGGGCCGCTTTATGTCAGCGCTTTCTTCAATCCAAGGCAAGCGCATTGAGTATAAAGACCTGATCGGACAAACGACGATCTAAACGTGGGAAGCCAGATGATTACAGAAGACAGAGAAGGGGGAAGCGTTACACTTTGAAATCAGGGATTTGACCATTGTCAATCCAGGGTTGCTCTCTAAGCTTTGGATACCAGTTATCAAATATCGCTTTGGCTGTTGGATTGTTTACCTTTTCGTCTAGTGGTTCAACAGATTTTCTGTATAACCATGCAATGAAATCTGCGGCTTGTAACTGTAGTACGTCCCGCGGCTTCTTGTAACTATCGCCAGCTAATCTGGCGTACATTCCCCCTAGATTTTGCACTTCCGGGTATACGCGCCTGACAATCTTTCCGTGTTCTGGGTGGTCTGCAAATATCACTTCCACCTTTTCCTGTGGCCCCATTTTGCCTGCATATTTCACTGCACCATCCAGGCAGCTAAACATGCAATGGTAGTACGGCTTATCTTGGAGAGTCGGATCCTGTTTGTATTGTTCGACGCTCTCGTGACTCCCAACATAGGCCTTGACCGTTCTCAGAATTATAGGGACTAAATCTGCCATGAGGCATTGGCGTCTTTTTTCACTCCACCCCTGATATTGTTCCCTTGGCTTGTAAGCTAATAACTGCGCTGTATGTAATTCTGTGGCACCGTAATCTTCAAGGACATCGGCCCAATCACATTCGAATTTCTGCCAATCCTCCACCGATGCAATTCCTCCACACATACAAACATACGGTTTGTCATGGTCTCCGCTCTCATCAAGATAGAGCTTTATTAGCATAATAACTTTAGCGTTGCCTTTTCGATATTCCACTAGTTCTCGAATTGGTATGTATGGGGTCATTGTAGCGACCACAGCGAAAATATGGTATTCTGCACCGCATGAGTGACAAAACCCCCTTCGACGAGTTCAAGGCTGCCCTGAGCACGGTTCTTTCCGTTCCCAAGTCCTCGCTGCCCAAGACCGCTAAAAAACCAAAAAAGAAGTAAAACTAGCCATTTCTTACGCGGCATTATCCACCATTTATGGGGTGATGAGTCAAGTATATTGTTGCCGCGGATGGAGTTCCCCAGCTTCTGTGGATAACCCTGTGCATGACAGCCCTCTCGATTGAGAAAAGGCCTCAATGGAGGGTCTTGCCAGCTGTTTGCCTGAAAAATAGGCATTGTGCCATCGTAAATCGACCCACTATATTTTGTGGCTTGACGAATATTTATTTGCCTTTTCCACTAGCAATAGTCGTTTCTCTATCTTGTGCGAATTTTTCAGTTGAACGGACTATCCAATTGTGGAGTGCCTCATAGAAGATTACACTTATGCACAGCTTCAAAGGATTTGCTAGGGAATCAATGGCGGAAACTCATAAAACGTATCGCATTTTCCTTCTTGGAATCAGGCCAAGATGAGGATGGCTTAAGAGGTCTGGAGAGGCGCTGGGCGTGACCGGCTCGATAAAGACGGGCAGAAGAGAGTTCTCAATCTGGAGGGATATATGCCAATCAAGAGGGTCGTTCCACGGAAGCAAGTGCAAGGTCGAGTGGTTGGTCGGGCGAAGAAGGGATCCGTTGAGAAGCGAAAGGATTCGGGGCTGGGCCGACAACTTCAAGATTTGCGCGAACAGGTTGATATTGTGTTGCCTGAGATGACTGCCCGGATTGCGGCCTTGGAGCATCTATTGCTTGAAAAACAGCTCTGTAGCAGAAAGGATCTGATCGAAGCACGACAGTTTGTCAGAATACAGGAAGCGGAGATGGCGCGCTGAGGATTACGAGGGGCGAGAGATTCAGGCGATGGGTGGGGCTGATCGCTGGTAGGAGGAAATTATTTGTGGGCTATTCCACTGACTGACCTTGGAGAAAAACCGTTTGTTCCAGTGCGCGGAAGAATTGTTGGTACGGGCCTGGTTCTTCGACGGCTTGCAAGTAGAATTGTGCGCTGGCCCGCACGACCAGTTGGGCCCCACGAGTGCGGATTGTGGCGGTAAAACGTACGAGATTGCTGCGGTGTTGGAATGGGCCCCACGCATGGAGATTGCGTGTAAGCAGAAGGAGTGTGTCCGGGCGATACAGGAGATAGGATGGGTCTGGACCGTAGGGTTGTTCAACTTCGATAAACTTTTTCCCGGAAATAATTCCCAGCTCTTCATCCAGCACTTCCACATTGAAGTCCAAGTCCTGCATCGTGGACACGATGGCTTCGAACATCCGCCGACGGTCCGTGGTATCAAACGCGCGCGTTTGCGCAGCTCGGATTTTGAGTTGGCTCGCTTCCGACAGCCAGATCTGCTCCCGCGAGTTCCATTGGTTCTGGTGCCGCGATTCGTAGGGAGCACAGCCTTGGATCAGGAGCGAGCAGAGAAGTATGGCGCCGACAATGCTATGCGTGGCGGCATCTTTCAAGGCAAGGGACGTCATGGCAGAATCCTTATTCCTTCGTCAGAAACAGCGAGCGCTCGAGGGATGCAAAGAAATTCTGATACACCTTGGGGTCGTCGATGGGCTTGTTGTTGTAGATCGCGTTTGCACGGATGGTCAGACGGTCTTTCGTGTCTTGGCGCACAGTGACGGTGACGCTGATCACGTCGTAATAGTTGGGCTCGGCGAATCGCGCGGCCGTCACGAGTCCGAGCGGTTCATTGGCCCGCTCAATAATGAACCCGAGGTCTTGGAGCGACGCGATCACTCCACGCATGGCGACGTTTCGGTCTTTGACATCGAAGGTGCGTGTCTGGATGCTTCGGATCTTCAGTTGCGCATCGGTTGGCGCCAAGAGGTCCTGCGACGTTGGCGGTGTGGAACAGCCGTAGAGCAGGAGGCTTCCGACTATGAGC
>JBBRRN010000210.1:0-6578 GCA_038200685.1 Nitrospirales bacterium | reverse complement strand
GGTTCGCCCATCGTACTTTCCACTTGTTTGAACACCCCGAAAACCAACGACACCCCCACGATTCCCTCCTTTTTCCGAAACAGTACACAGCATGATGCATCACCGACCATGGCGGGCAGCCTCGTATTCCTTTCTGCCAAGGCAAAGCTCAGGCAGCCGGGCGATGACTTGGCTCACGTACCGGAGGTTGATCGGACAACAGCCTGTGGCGGTGCATACCGGTGGCCGACCTCGGACAAGCCGACCGACCGAGGAGACGGTCGTTCGCTTGGCGCGAGAGAATGGTTGGGGCAGCGACGCCTGGGGCGCCAAGCGGATCGTGGGCGAACTGAAGAAGCTGGGCCTGTCGATCGCCAAGTCCACCGTATCGGCCAGCCTCAGCGGGATTTGAAGGAGCTCTGGTCGCGAATCGTGTTCAATATGTGCGTTTCGAATGCCGACGACCATCTAAGAAATCTTGGGTTCATCCTCGGGCCAAGGAAGGATGGCGGCTTTCGGAGGCATTTGACATGAATCCGTCCCCGGGGGCGCAAGGCTAAAGCTAAACGTTTCTAGCCATGATAATGCGCTATCGTTGGACTTGGCCACTTTGGACGCTGCACAATTTCGGCTGACTCCCGAAAGAGCCAAGGAGATCGTCCTCAAGGTGAAAGATTCCGTGCGGCAAGGGCCGCTTATGTTTGACGAAGAGCAACTGCCGAGGAATCCTCGGCAGTTGCCATGGGCCCTAGCAGGTTCGAGGGGTAACTCACAAGCAATGCCTGTCGGTTGCCCAACGCTCTCTTAGCGAGGGGCTGGCAGCACGGTTGCCAATGGGTCAGTATCACGTACTGTATGTTGACCAACAGGGGATAGCCATGTCGACCTCTCAAAGCGTCAGCTATGTGAAAGCCCACCTGGCCGAAGTCATCCATGCGGTGAACGCGAGCCGCAATCCCGTGGTCGTAACCCAGAACGGTGCCAGCACGGTCGTCATCCAGGATCACGACTCATACCAGCGAACTCGGGATGCGCTGCTCATGCTGAAGCTAGTGGCGATGGGCGAAGCCGACGTCACCAAGGGTCGCACCCTTCCTCAATCAGAGGTGTTCAGTTCCCTGAAGAAACGACTCAAGGCGTGCATCACCGCTGAGAGCAAGGCAAGGAAGCCGGCGTGAGCCGATACACCGTTGAGTGGGCATTCACCGCTCGCGACGACCTGGAGGCAATCGCCTCCTACATTGCCGAAGACAGCGCTATCAATGCTCTGAGTGTCGTTGAGCGCATTGAGGCACGCGCTGAGACTCTGGTGACGCTGCCTATGCGGGGCCGGATCGTCCCCGAACTGCGTTGGCATGGGGTCAGGACCTTCCAGGAGCTGATCGAGAAGCCCTGGCGTCTCATCTACCGAATCGAGGCGCAGCGGGTCGTCGTGGTGAGCGTTCTAGACGGTCGTCGGAGCTTGGATGATTTGCTGCTCGACCGTTTCGTGCGCTGAGAAGCCTGCCCTCCGCAAGTATACGCCGCGATACGGCTGACCACTACCAGGATCCGATCGGCGCGAAGGCGACCATCTGGCCAATCGACGCGCACCTCGTGCGCGCGGCGAAACCTTGTACCTCAATCTCCCGGAATGAGGGATGTCCAACGGGAACCCTGGAACGAAGACTAGCCTGATCCGTCAAACGGGACTATCCTGGAGCAAACCCATGTACCGCTACTCCTTATCGCTCAGCCTCATGACCGCCTGCCTATCAGGAGCGTGCGCAGCGGAGGACGCCCCAGGTGCCGCCCAAACGCCCGGTGACGTCACGCCTAGGCAACAGTCTCTCTCAGTTCCTACCGGCCCGGTGCCGGATAGTTCGCACTTGGGAAACTGGAACCATCCGAAGACCAGCCCTACCCACGGCGAGGAAGCGGCGTCGAAAGATGCACCTGTGGGGTTGATCGCCACCCTTTCCCAAAGCGGCGGGATGATCGCACAGACGACACTGACCTCCGTTTACGCTGACGGTAAAGTCGTGGTCACCATCACGACCCCCTCGCGCGGTGAACCGAACAAGAGTGAACGGAGCGAGCGGACGGCTCTCGCTAGCAAGGACCAGATCGAATCGTTACGCCAGGCCTTGGTTGACGAAGCCTGGCATAAGGCCGAGGCGCCCACGCTGAACGTGATCATCGCCGATGCTACGATACAGACCATCGACGCCGGCGGGCACCGCATCACGGTTATTGACGAGAGCACGGAACCGGTGCCGACTCGCACCGTCCTGAGCCTCATGCGGCAGTTGAGTGCCTCCGCCATCGCCGGGCCACAACGATAGCATGGGCTTTACGTTCTAATAATCTGTGACTTTCCCAAATGTACGCGCCTAGATATCAACCGAGCATCCGATCCTGGGAGCGTATAGACGCTCTGCCCTCGGGTCCTTATCCTGCGCCCATGCGAGTCCTTGCAGCCATCAGTCTGATAGCCCCATGCCTCGCGCTCGCAGGAGGATGCTCGGGTGGAATCGCCACGCGCGATTTCGGGATCAGCTACGCGCGCCCCCAAGAGGTCGTCTTCGACGGCGTCGGCAAGATCGAGTTCAACCTCGTTAATCAGCGCGACGACTACCTCCGCGTCGTCTTCACCATTGAAAACACCTGCGGAAAAACGCTGAGGTTCAAGCCCATGGACGCGAACACAAAGGCATGGGGAGTTGTGCTGGTGCCGGATCGTGCCGCGACCATCACTCACCAGTCTGGGGCGCCTGAATCGGGACTGGTCGTGCCCCCCGGGAAGAAGGTCGGAGTAGAATTGACGTGGGGCATACTCAATTCAGAACCTGGCTTCGATTGGGCTTGGACCCTGGAGATACACGGACTGATGCGCGGGGAGACCGAGGTTCCGACGTTCACCATCGACATGCCCAGCGACCAGGCGGAATACCGAATGGATAACGGCAAGGGCCGGCAGTAAACGTGGCCAGCGCCTTTCTAAATAATGCTGGACGAGGATTTTCCTGGCCCGTTTATAAGACTCGAAGCCATGATATATACGCGGGATAAGGAAGTGGCTGACACCCACCTCGTCGAGTTGCTCATCATCGCCGAATCGGCAGCGATGGCTGAGCGCGCAACGTGTTCGGCCTACGCCATTAGCCAAGCGCTCCTCGACCGTGGCCAAGACACTGTCGATGTGTGCGCGGTCCTCGGCTCCCGTCAGGCGATGCTGATCCGCACCACGCGCCGAGACTTCGACGCGGCGGTGGATGCCCTAACGCCGATGCTTGTCGAGTTGCGAGCGGTCGAGGGCATCAGGGTCGAGATGGAATCGAAGCATCACGCAGAGCTGACGGAGCGGCCGATTACGCGGCATCTGGCCTAGGATTTGGCAGGACACGACGGAAAAGGACTTATGGAATCGGATCCAAAGGCAGCCTACATGCGCGGCAAATCTGGCGTGTTGCGCTACGTTATCATCACGGGCTTTGCCGTGGCATGCGTAGCGGTTGGATCTCTCATTGTCTCGTTAGTGATGGGGTGTAATGATGTCAGGGTAATAGACACCAATGGAAAACCAATAGAAGGTGCAAAAGTAAGTTCAGTATCTCTATCGATGTATACAGGCCCATGTTTTACGAATAAAAAAGGTTACGCCTCAGTTCCCAATAACATACAAGGCACTAAGTGGATTTCGATTTCTCGTAGCGGATACATGTCAAAGAGCGTTGGCACGCCAGATCTCTGGCCTTTAATTGTGGTTCTCAAGGAAGGGCAAGATCCTCCAGTGCTTCCTTCAAGGCTCATATTCCCATGAGCTATAGGCTTGTGGCACTCCGTCTCCCTACACTAGTAGGGCCTAACCCGTCAGTCTGCCCGCCCGGCGATCTCCCGGGTTAGGCGTCAGGAATATCGCTAAATGTCCTACATCTATTCTTTCTTCAAGATAGCAGCAATAACCGTATTGATCGGTCTAATTGGAAAACATGTCGTGAATATGGATACTCACAGATTTGGCGGTCGTCGAAGTGCGCCCTTCAGTGATTCTCACTCAGCTCCACCAAATTCCGCTTCGGTTCAAGATGAGAGGGCAAAATATGGTTGGTATGCTGGTCTTGGTCTTGGTTTTATATTAGGTCTGTTGTGGGTCGTGTCATCATCGCCAAAGTCCACCTCAAAATACTAGAATATTACTGGTTAAACTGATACCTAACCTGTCACTGCATCGGACATCTGATATGACATTTAAACCAGCGATTCTTGCCATATTCATTACAGCGTTCTGTGCGGCATGCACTGAACGAGATACAGCGACTTATCAATTATGGCACGAAAGGGGCGAGGCTATTGAGATTAGCGGAATGAGTGAGCAAGATGTAATGAAATTGCGCGATAAGAATCCGAATTGTGAAATTAGACAGTCTGCCGACGGAAGTAAGAGGCTGTTATTTCCGAACGACCAATTCGAGCCCGGTGGATACGTCTTTAAAACTCTTACGACCCCCTTTACAGTAGCGATCGATGGTGTTGTAATAGTGGTTGTAGGAATATTATCTGGTGGACACATTCACTAAATGAATTAAATTATCGAAGTCGAACTCGTCCATCATCTATAAAATAAATAAGTCGAGAGGATAAGCCATGTTGAGTACATTTATATCGGGTTACTTCGGATCAAGTATGTCGGCGCCATATAGCAGCGACGCTTCCCGGGCGGAAAGTCACGTATCAAGTCTAGAAGATAAGGTTAAGTATTTAGAAAGTAAAATGGATTCACTGTTATTGCTCAATCAAGCTCTTCTCGAAATCATGGTTGTAAAATCTATAGTGACAGAGAGTGAATTGAAAGAAAAGATAACTGAGATTGACTTAAGGGACGGCGTTCTGGATGGGAAAATTTGGTCCGCCGGCAATAAATGCCAGAAATGTAATCGGGCATATAATAATCGTCTCAACAAATGCCTCTATTGTGGGAATATAAACAGCTCGAAAACGTTTCTTAATGCTCCTCCGTGAACGCCTAACTCGTTACTGCACCGCGTGCTGTGAAAAAATTACCTGAGCAGATCCCAGGATCCGGCCACGATCGACCCCAGTCAAGCCCAACCTCAATCTCTACAGTCGGTTGAATCCACGCTGGCGACGGCATGCTCCGCCGCCCCATGAACGACCTTCGCTTCAATGACGAAACCGCGATCTGCATCCTGGCCTGCGCCGCAGCCATCAATCAGGACCTCTACCGGCTCATCGACTTGCTGAACGAACAGACCCGGATCCTCAAGCGACTGCTCGGCAAACGGCCACGCCCGACCACCAATGAACGCCGGGTTCTGGCGGTGCTCGCCCGTGACATCGAGCGGCGCATCCTCGAAGCTCAGGAATTGATCGTCACCGTTGACACCTTTCGACGCTGGCATCGGCATCTGGTTGCCGCGACCTACACGGCCAAGCGCCGAGGCCGCCCGCCGCTCTCTCGCCAGACCGAGGCCCTCATTGTCCGGATGGCCCTCGACAACCCGCATTGGGGAGAGGATTCCATCCGGGATCGCATGGTGGATCTTGGGTACGACATCAGCGATCGGACGATCAGCAATGTCCTCCGCCGACATGGGATTCCGCCATCTCCCCAGCGACGGCGAACCAATAACTGGCAGCGATTCCTTGCGGCCCACTGGCCGAACCTGGCCGCGATTGACTTCGCTACCTTCGAGGTTCCGAACGGAAATGGTCGAACAACGCGCCACCACGCCCTGTATGCGATGCGATTGGCGACCAGGAAAGTCAGCCTGATCGGGGTTACAGACCACGCCAATGGCGACTGGATGCTCAACATGGCTCGCGCCATGAGTGATCCCGAGGAAGGGTTCCTCAAAGGCATGAACTACGTCATCATGGATCGCGACCCGATGTTCACCGGCCAGGTTCGGGCCTGCTTCCGCTCGATCGGCTGCAAGTCGAAGGTCCTGCCTCCGCACTCTCCGGACCTCAACGCCTACATTGAGCGCTTCATCGGAACGGTGCGGCGTGAGATCGGCCGAGCCATCATCCCCCTGTCGTCCGAGCATCTCAGGCACTGCCTCGCCGAACATATCGCCTATTACAACCACGAACGAAACCACCAGGGGCTCGACGGTCATCGTTTCCCAGTCCCTCTTCACGACCACGATTCCAGATCGCATGGCGAGATCGTATGTGGCTCGAGGTTGGGTAAAACTCTGAATTTCTACTATCGAGAAGCTGTGTGAATACTTTCACAGGACGGGTGTACTACTCCAGGCTGCGATAGATCGCCAGCGGTGCCTGCGACGTGCGCTCAGCGCCCCAACTGCCGCCGCAGCCCTGACGCCCGATCAGTGGCGAGCGGGGGATTGGGTTTGCATGTGCCCTGGCAGCGCATGGCGGGGACGTTCGTGCATTGGGAGCGCGTTGCGGCGTGAAATCGCGGCGAAATCCACGATGCGATGGGTTTTTTGCACCATACGACTGGAATGCGAAAATGAGGCGTTCTGATTTCAATGCAATCCACTAAAAGTCTGGCTTGCGTGGCTGAACTGGCTCAAAGTCGATTTTTTCATCCGATGATGACGAATGCAGAACCACGTCGACAACTAAAT
>JBBRRN010000209.1:0-6614 GCA_038200685.1 Nitrospirales bacterium | reverse complement strand
CTGCGGCGGATTTGGAACAGATCGTGGTGACGGCGCACAAGGGAACACCGATCTATCTCCGAGACGTCGCCCAGGTTCGCCAAGGGAGCGCGATCCGGCTGGGAGGCGTGACGCGTGACGGAAAGGGCGAGGTGCTCGAAGGCATTGCCGTCATGCTACGCGGCGGCAATAGCCGTGAGGTTGTCTCAGCGGTGAAAGACAAGGTTGAACTGATCAACCGGGTGCTGCCGGCCGGTGTGAAGATGGTCCCCTTCTATGACCGCATCGAATTGGTGGCTCAGGCGCTCGCAACAGTCGAGCGAGCATTGCTGGAGGGCACTGCGGTCGTGATCCTGGTGCTGTATCTTTTTCTTCGGAATCTCCGCGGGGCTCTTGTCATTGCCCTGACATTACCGCTAGCCGTCCTGGCCACGTTCCTGATCATGCAACAGGTGGGCCTGTCGGCGAATCTGATGTCACTGGGCGGCTTGGCGATCTCGCTGGGGATGATTGTCGATGCGGCCATCGTACAGGTGGAGAATGTCGAGCGCCATCTGAGCGAACAGACCAAGGGTAAGGCCCTCTCGGTCACCGATCGTGTACCGGTCGTCTTACGCGCTGTGCTGGAAGTGCGGAAGCCGAGCCTCTTCGGAGAGCTGATCATTGCATTGACCTTTGTCCCGCTCCTGGCTCTCCAAGGGATGGAAGGGAAGATGTTCATTCCGCTGGCCTTGACGGTGGTGATCGCCCTCCTGAGTTCCTTGGTCCTTTCAATGACGGTGGTCCCTGTGCTGGCGGCGATGTTGATGAAGCCTCGTGCCGCGACCGAGGGCGGGCGCCTATTGGAGCGTGTCCGGGAGGGGTATCGCCGGCTGTTGGAGGGGGCGATTCGAAGAACCCGTCTGGTCGTGTTGGCGGCGGTCTGCTTGCTCGTCGGCGGGGTGGCCTTGGTCCCGTTCATCGGTCGCGAATTCGTGCCAGTCATGGACGAAGGGACGGTCGTGGTGAATATGATGCGGCTCCCGAGCATCAGTCTGACCGAATCGCTGAAAATTTCAGGGGACGTTGAACGGATGTTGCTGGAGATACCGGACGTGCGCTCCGTGGTCTCGCGCACGGGAGCCAATGAACTGGGTACCGATCCGATGGGGATGGAACTCAGCGATATGTACGTCCTGCTCAAATCTGACTCCGAGTGGCAGGCACCATCCAAAGCCGACATTGAAGAGCAGGTCCGTCAACGGATGAAACAAGTACCCGGCATCGCGTTCGGCTTGTCCCAGCCGATCGCCATGCGCGTCGATGAATTGGTGTCGGGGGTACGATCCCAGGTCGCGGTCAAATTGTTCGGCGATGACCTTGAGACGTTGCGGGTGAAAGCAGACGAGATCGCCCGGGTACTGAGGCAGGTGCGCGGCATGGTTGATCTTCGGGTTGAGCAGGTGTCGGGCCTCTACTACTTGAAGCTCGACATCGACCGTACCAAGATCGCGCGGCATGGGATCAATGTGGCGGAGATCACGGAGGTGATTGAAGCCGTCGGGGGTGGGATTGCCGCCGGGGAGGTCTTTGAGGGACAGTGGCGGTTTCCAATTATGGTGAGATTTCCGGATGATCGGCGTACCGATGTGGAGACGATTGCGGCGCTAGGAGTGACTGCTCCGGACGGGTCACGTATTCCCCTTCGCGAGCTGACCGACATTCGAATTGTGGAAGGACCGGCGCAGATCAGCCGTGAGCATGCGAGCCGCCGGATCGTCATCGAGGCGAACGTGGTCGGACGTGACCTCGTCGGCGCGGTCGAAGAGGCGCAGCCCGCAGTGTCCCGCCAGGTACAGCTCCCGCCCGGTTACTATGTGACCTGGGGCGGCCAATTCGAAAACCAACAGAAAGCCATGGCACGTCTGGCGGTTGTCGTGCCTCTGGTCATTGGCCTGATCTTCTTATTATTGTATTTTACGTTCGGCAACCTCAGGCATGCCGCGTTGATCCTGCTCGCGATTCCGTTTGCAATGGTCGGCGGTCTGCTGGGGCTGTTGGTCGGCGGGCTCTATCTCTCCGTTCCGGCCTCCGTCGGCTTTATTGCCTTGTTCGGTGTCGCGGTGCTCAACGGGGTTGTGAAAATCGCCTATATCAACCAACTCCGGGACCAGGGGATGGCGTTGGACGAGGCGGTGCTTACAGGCATGGTTCTGCGGTTGCGCCCGGTGCTGATGACCGCGGTCGTTGCGATGATGGCGCTCATCCCCTTGCTGCTGGCCGCCGGACCCGGTTCAGAAATACAGCGCCCGCTTGCCACGGTCGTAATCGGAGGGTTGTTTTCATCAACCGCCTTGATCCTTGTGGTGATGCCCGTGTTGTATCGGTGGATGGAACAAAGAATTGTTCAACGGCGCGAAGCGGACTCTCCAACGCCTGCCCCACGGTCTGCCAAGGAAGCGACGCCATGACGTGCGAGGAGGTTTATCTTGCCTCGATAGTACCAGGAGGGCGTGTGATGGACATGATGATGAGAATTCGCAAATCCTGGTGCGGTCCAGCGATGCAGGGCCTAGTGCATGCAAGGCTAGAGAAAGCCGGCGGGCCAAAGGGAAAAGGCTCTCATGCATAGCCATTCAGAAAGTAGATCCGGGCAGCAAAAAAATCTGTTGATTGTTCTTCTGATGACTGGAACGTTTATGGTCATCGAGGTGGTCGGCAGTCTGTTCACGGGAAGTTTAGCGTTGTTGGCGGATGCAGGCCATATGCTGACGGATGTGGCAGCCCTTGGACTCAGTGTTTTTGCCATGTGGATGGCTGCAAGGCCATCCACGCCGGAGAAAAGCTATGGATATCACCGCGCCGAGATCCTCGCCGCCGTCACCAATGCTGTAGTTCTGCTGTTGCTGTCTGTCTGGATTCTCTACGAGGCGTACCAGCGTGTGTTCGAGCCGCCTCACGTGCTTGGCTTTCCGATGTTGCTTATCGGCCTCATCGGTCTCGCCGTGAATGTTGTAAGTATGAAGCTACTCGCTGACGAATCCACGTCGAGCCTGAATGTTCGTAGTGCGTATGTATAAGTGCTCAGCGATGCGATCAGTTCGGTCGGAGTCATTCTTGGTGGAGTCACGATTTGGCTCACTGGATGGTTTCTCATCGATCCTTTCCTCAGCGCCGGCATCAGTATCTTTATCGTCTGGCGCACGTGGGGACTTCTCTCTCAAGCCGTGCATGTGCTCATGGAAGGAGTGCCGACCCACCTGGACGCCAAAGAGGTTGGGAAAGCTATGGCCGGCGTGCCTGGCGTGAAAGGGATTCATGATCTTCACATTTGGACCATTACCTCCGGCCTGGACGCTCTCAGTTCCCACGTTGTGGTTCCTGTTGGGGAGGATCGGGACGAAGTATTGGAACGCCTCCAATCGCTTCTCCGAGATCGCTTCGGAATCGATCATGTGACATTACAGATTGTGGAAGAACGATCAGACCGAGTTCAGGTGGAATAGGAAGCGCCGGTGTTAATAGGGGCAAGAGGATGCACAAGAAGAGGATTAATGCCTTGACCGGGAGGGGGGTTGAGTCATTCACTTCACTCCTTCGCGGTCCAGCCAAAGACGATAACTCCCATACCGAGCAAGGCGATTCCGGCTCCTGTCCAGTCGAAGGCGGAAAGTTTCTCGCCGTCTACGACTTTCAGCCAGACGAGGGCCGTGGCCACATAAACACCGCCATAGGCAGCATACACCCGTCCACTGGCGGCGGGGTGGAGCGTGAGGAACCAGACAAAGGCGGCGAGGCTGAGCGCCGCCGGAATCAAGAGCCAGATCGATCCGTCCTTGCGAAGCCAGAGGTACGGGAGAAAGCACCCGACGATTTCGGCAAGAGCTGTGAGGACGAAGAGCGCAGCGGCCTGGATCAGGAGCATTGACACGTTCCCCTTCTTATGGGCCATAACGTCTCATCATGCATGAGAAGAGTCAAGTTCGAAGGGCTCAAGTAGGGCGTGACACGATACTCTTTAATCTCAGTCTGCTACACAAGCAGTAGGCCGGCGCCGCGAACCTTCTTCCAGGAGGTCGTACTCAAAAAGACCTCAAACTCCTTGACAGTCCCTGGAAAAGTCGCTTTCGTTTCCCGGAGGAGGGGGTAGGGACGCGATGGGTTGTTTTGAGCTGTGGAGTGCTGAATCAGATCGTGAAGCCACTGGGCCTGCGGGTTCGCGAGGGTGACGGTCTGATCGCAGCTGTGCCCTGGAAGAATGAGTCGTGTTCTTTTTCCAGCCTGCTCACAAACTGGTTGCCCGCCGAGCCAGACGAATCGCCGCTCTGCCTGCGCGTCATCGGTGGCGATTCTTTCGTTGAGGAGATGTCGTACCCACGTGGAGGAGACGCGTGGGTACGGCACAGAATGGTCGAACCATTGCCGGACGTCGAGCGTGAGGCCGCGTCGTTCCAAATAATTCAGCAACGACCGTCGCAACCCTTCGCCGAGCCACTCCGGCGTCTCACCCTGTTGGTCTTGGTGCAGAAGGTCATTCTCCGCAAAGCCCTGAAACTCGGGTCCGAGAATGCGCAATCCATGGTTAGCCGGGTTGAGCCCGATTGGACTATGTGCGGTGACGGTGAACCGATGCCAGAAGGCGGACTGAATCAGGTCTGTTGCGAATAATTGCCGCACCCGCTCCAACGAGTCCACCGTTTCTTGCACGGTCTCAGAGGGGCACCCGTACATGAGATAGGCATGAATAAGAATGCCTGCATCTTTGAAGGCCGCTGCCACAAGGGCGGTGTGATCGACGGTAATCCCTTTCTTGATCTTTTCCAGCAGACGGTCCGAGGCCGCTTCAAGTCCCGCCGTCATGGCGATGCAGCCCGACGCTGCCAGGAGCCGGCACAGATCAGGCGTAAAGGCTTCTTCGAAACGGATATTACCCCACCAGGAAATCGTGATGCCTTTCTCTAGTAACGCCAGGGCGAGCGATTTTAAAGCGGCGGGAGGCGCGGCCTCGTCGACAAAATGGAAGCCTCGGCAGTTTGTTTCAGCGATCAGTTGCTCGATCTGTTGAATGAGCCGTTCGGTCGGCGTCATTTCATAGCGGCTGATGTAGTTGAGCCCGACATCGCAAAACGTACACTGTTTCCAATAACAGCCGTGGGCGACCGTGAGCTTGTTCCAATGGCCTTCCGACCAGAGGCGATGCATCGGGTTCGTGCTGTCCAAGATCGTGAGATAGCGATCCAAGGTCAGGCCGCTATAGGTCGGACAGCCGATTTCATCCATCCCGAATTCCCGATCGGAGGTATCGTTTGCAAAGACCACTCGATCCGTATCCCGATAGAAGGTCCGGCAGAGTCGCGTGCGCGGTCTTGTTCCCGTCAGATGTTCAATCAACGAAAGCAGTGGCCGTTCCCCATCGTCAAGGGTGACATAGTCGACGTAATCGAATACGCGAGAGTCAGCCAGACGGCGCAGCTCCGTGTTGGCGTATCCGCCGCCAAGGGCAATGGCAATGTCGGGCCGTCGGTTCTTGAGGGAGTGGGCTATACGAAACGCGCCATAGAGGTTTCCGGGAAAGGGAACAGTCAGGCAGACAAGCGAAGGATTGACGCGTTCGAGGTGTTCCCACAGGGATTCGAGCATAAATCGATCCGTCAGCATCGGAGGGGCAGCGACCGCATCGATGATAGTTTGGAACGATGAGGCGGCTCTGGCAATGTGTTCGGCATAGCGGCTGAGGGCAAAATGGGGAGAGACGGTCGCCTGGACGAGATCGGCCAGGTCTTCGAGATACAAGGTGGCAAACCGTTTTGCACGATCCTGATCAGATAAGAAACGTGCGGATACTGTCCGCGCTGTCTGGCCGGAAAATCGGGGGCCTTGCGGAAGAAATCCTGGCCGGGCGAGGAGCAAGGCTAATGACGGATTGCGTCCCTGAAGGAATTCAATGACTGGATCGATCGCATGCAGGTAGGCCGGCGCGACCGCCAGCATCTGTCTGGCTTCACCAGGCAATTCATCTTTGTACTTGCGCACTTCTTCAAACACTGCCTTGAGCCCCGATCGACAAAAGAGACGGAGCACCATCTCGATCCCAAGGTCGGCTTGGGAGGCTTCAATCCTCTGGCCACGGAGAAACCCTGTGAGATAAGCGGTCGATGGATAGGGCGTGTTCAGCTGAGTGAGCGGAGGGGTGAGCAGTAGAACGCGTGGGTCAGCCATGGGCTCGACATACCATACTGCTTGAGCGAAATGCTATGCGGTAAGTCTTCTGCCTGCGTGCTTTCTATTGACTGGCGAGGGCGTCTATTCCTTGATATCCAGGATGCTGCCCAGCATGTCGTCCGCAGTCTTTAAGACTTGCAGGTTGGCTTCAAATCCTCGTTGTCCGATGATCTGCACGACGGTTTCCTCGCCGAGATCGACGTTCGATAATTCAACCGAAGTTGGACCATAGCCTCGATCACGTAATACCGTAGGGCCGGCGGAGTTGTCTTTTCGAACGACAGGGAGGACGCCTCCGGTTTCTAGCGAGACAAGCTCCGTGTGAGATTTCTTGAATCCGTCGGTATTGACGTTGGCCACATTATTCGCCGAGACCTCAATTTGTTTCGCATAGGCCCTAGATCGGAAGAGCGTCGTGTAGGGAAAGAGTGTCG
>JBBRRN010000208.1:0-6646 GCA_038200685.1 Nitrospirales bacterium | reverse complement strand
TTTACGTTTCACGAACGAATCGGCTTGGATGGCAACGGAACGGTCAACACCGGACAACCCGCAGTCCGCACCACCCTTTCTGCCGTACTGCCGAAAAATATTCTCTCGACACTTCCCGCTCGCCCCCCATAGCTGCCCAACACCACCAGATTGATTTTTTCCACCCGGACCATTTTTCCGATCTCCACAAAGGGCACTCCGTCAGCCAGCACTCGTGTGACCTTGACGCCCTTAACCATTTCTGAATCAAGCAAGCGCCGCGTGTTCAAGCGGGCGTGATGCCGCAGTCGTCGCTTCTGAGCTTGCGCGTCGGATGGTACCGACAACAACCCAAGACGGTTGAAGGCCGCCAAGGCACTCGTATCGATCACATGCAACAGCAGCAGCTCAGCTTGAAAGGTCTTGGCAAGAGTCAGCGCGACACGGAAGGCTTCCCCTGAGCAAGGAGAGAAATCTACCGGAACAAGAATCCTCGTACAGAACGGGTCAGCCACACAACCTCCCAAAGGATTGCCTCATTCCTTGTTATCAGCAAAGCCAATGCCACCGAACTAAGAGTCGATACTGACGGCGAAGAGCATAGCGGAAACAAAGACTTGGCCTTTAGTGTCAGGCAATAGGCCATACACCATCAGCTCGTTGAGTCTTGAGTGGGGGTGTCCTGCTACAGCTCGACGTTTTCTGCTGTAGCAGAAGGCGACAGACCGCATGAATCGTGAGCAGGACATCGTGAGCGCGGGGAGAAAGCTGAAACCGAATGCCTTTCACTCTCGACCCCTTACGGCTCACCCCTTACTGTTCGGACGGTTGTGACGATAACGGCATTGGACTTGCTGAGATATTGCAAGGAGAAAGGTAAGGCCGACACATGACACGGAATCAATAGTTGCTCTTAGGGGCGATACTGCTAGGACTCGCGGTCGGACTCTATTATCTGTTCTTCTGTCCAACCGACTGTCAGTAGCCTCGAGTACTCGGCCTCCTCATCGGTGGTCTCGTAGGACTGTCCGCTGGAGCCTGCCTGCTGGCCTGGAGCAGGACGAGATCGGTCGCCTTTACGCTCGCAATCACACGCGCCTTGACCGCCATGATCGCGACGTTCGTCGCAGCCTGTTACCGATTGAGCTGAGCCGAGCAGGCGTTGGCCCCGCACTCGCGAGTGGCCCGGTGGCTACCGTGGTGCAAGATATTCTCAGTGTGGCGGCTTATCTGGGGATCGCCACGCTCATCCTGTGAACGCAAAGGGATATTCGAGAGGACGACAATGGCATCATCGACGGACATGCAGGCTCCACAAGAGGTGACGATCCGATCTGGCCGCGTCAGCCTGAAAGGCCATCTGGGAATCCCTGTGTCGCCGCTCGGCAAGGTGGTCTTCGCCCACGGAAGCGGCAGCGGGCGATTCAGTCCGCGCAATAATTTCGTCGCCCGTTTTCTCCAGCAAGGAAGGGTGGCCACGCTCCTGATTGACCTCCTGATCCCGGATGAAGCCGAAGACCGCCGCAAGGTCTTCGACATCGACCTGCTGGCAGATCGTGTTCTGTTGGCCAAAGCCTGGCTCGAACAGGACGATCGGACGCAGGGCCTGGGTATCGGCTATTTCGGCGCCAGTACAGGAGCGGGCGCGGCTCTACAGGCGGCAGCGCACGACCCCTCGTCGATTCAGGGCATCGTGTCGCGGGGAGGCAGACCGGATCTGGCCGAGGCCTATCTGCCATCGATTTCCGCGCCGACAATGCTGATTGTCGGTGGAGACGACGAACCGGTCATCGAGATAAATCGAGCAGCCTACCGACTGCTTTCCAGCCCTAAACGTCTGGTAATCGTGCCCGGTGCAACGCATCTCTTCGCACAGCCCGGCACACTCGAAGAGGTTGCGGAGCATGCGCTCGCTTGGTTTCAGCAACACGTTTATCCTACGCCGCACGAAGGTGCAGATGCCCGAACAAAGGAGGGTCTTTGATGAAAACCATACTCGCAGTCGATGGATCGGATCATGCCTATGAGGCCGTTCACGTGATGAAATACATGGCCAGGTCAGAACAGCTTACCCTGGTTCACGCATTGAATGTCCCACGACCAGCCTACCCAATGATGGTGTCGGAAGCTGCGGAGGAGCTGTATACGGCCCTCGAGCAAAGCATGCGGGAAGACGGCGAACGGCTGCTCAATCGAATGCAGTCCCTTCTCCCGTTGCACGCAGGCCCCACACAGAAACATCTTCAATTCGGGTCTCCGGCAGAAGTGATCGTGTCGATGGCTGAGGAACAGAACACCGATCTCATCGTGATGGGAGCACGGGGTCTTGGCCCCATCGAGGAGCGGCTGTTCGGCAGCGTGTCGCACCGCATCCTTACCCTAGCCCCCTGCGCCACCTTGATCGTGAACGGCCCGGTCAAAGCGATGAAACAGATCTTACTGCCGCTCGAAGGCTCATTCGATGCAGAAGCAGCGGTTCGTTTTCTCAAACTGAAACCGTTTCACGAGCCGGTAGAGTTGACGCTCATGACGGTCTTGCCTTCGACAGAGCCGCCGTGGCCAAGCCATGCCGCAGCTGCTGCCGCCGCCACCGAGCTACTGGAGAAACAGACCGAATACATCGAGGGTGTGGCGGAACGTCTGCGCGCCATAGGATATCAGGCGCACGGAGTCGCCGTGGTCGGCACCCCGTCTACCATGATTCTGCAACAAGCGACTACCCTGCGATCAGATCTGATTCTGATGGGTACAAGAGGCAGGAAGGGCACCACCCGCTTTGTGCTCGGCAGCGTATCTCATGCCGTGTTACACAGGATGCCCTGCCCGGTACTGGCATTTCATGCATGAAGCAGGCGGCAGAACGCTAAACATCCGCCAGCCTGTCCGTTCATATGGGCTATTCAGTCTGTCTGGTTGTAAGCGCGAAACAGGTGGGCCAGATACGCTGATCGTTGGATGACGCCAGAGGTTTCTGCTCCTGCTATACTTCCGCCCCATCCGAAAGTGCGCACTCTTCTCGTATCCCCAACCCGATATAGCGATCGCCCGCGGTCACACGCTGAAGCGCTTTCGGCAATTCTGTATGGAGGCCCGTTCTCTTGAGCAGGTACCCGCGAGCTCCTGCATTGAACGCCAAGGACACATAGACCGGCTCCCGATGAACCGAAAGAATGATCACTTTGCTTTCAGGGACACTGGTGTGTAAGACACGAGTGGCCTCGAGGCCGTTCATCTTGGGCATCGAAATATCCGCGATAATAATGTCCGGCTTCAGCCGTTGTGCTGCTTCCACAAGGGCCTCCCCATCTGTCACCGCCTCCACGACCTCACCCAGTTTGTCTTCCAATACACCACATATCGCACTCAGCATTTCCGGGTGGTCGTCGGCAAGAAGGATCCGCAGTTTCTTCATGTGAGGTCGCCTCCTCTCCGCATGTAGAATGATACTAGAATGATAGGCCTCTTGGAAAGTGGGTGGAATGAGGGACACCCCGGGCGTTAAGAGGCTAAAAGCGTCGTGAGACGCAAGACGTGAAAGGTGAACCGTCCAACGTTCTAGTCCTGAAACGAGCGACGTTTCACGTCTCACTTTTCACGCTTCATGCGTCGCGCTAGAGGCTGGTGATACCGTGGGTGATCGCATACATGGTCAGGTCGGCAGTGGTATGAATGTCCAATTGCTGCATGATACGAGACTTATGAAACTCCACCGTCTTCACCGACACCTTGAGGGTCGTGGCGATCGCCTTTGTGCCGCGGCCCTCAGCGACAAGCTGCAAGACTTCTCGCTGGCGCGCGGTGAGCGCCATGGGCACAGGCGTACCTCGCTCCCCGGAGGAGAGCTTGAGAACCGAGTCCAGCACATCCTTCGTGAGCGACGGGGTAAGATAGTGTTGTCCGTTCAGGACTGACCGGATCGCCAGGCTGAGTTCTGAGGCTGCAGAACGCTTGAGAAGGTACCCTGAAGCCCCGGCCTGGAACGCTTCGGTTGCATAGGTCGGGCTGGCATGCATGGTGAGAAAAATGAGTTTGCTTTCCGGCGCCAGTATCCGGAGTTGCCTGGCCGCTTCGAGCCCATTCAACAACGGCATCGAGATGTCTAGGAGAATCAAATCCGGCCGTAACCTCTGCGCCGCCTCAACCAACGATCGCCCGTCTTCCACCGTGCCTATCACCTCGTACTCATTTTCCACCAGCTTCCGCAAGCCGGCGAGGATCAACGAGTGGTCATCGGCCATGAGCACGCGTGGTCTCTTCATGCGTCCTCCTGTACATGAGGTATCCAGGCACAGATCTTCGTACCGCTCCTGGGCAAAGAATGGATCCGGAGAAACCCACCCAATCCACGCGTACGCTCCTGCATGCTCACCAAGCCGAGTCCTTTTGCGCCAGCGTTTTTCTCCTCAAGATCGAACCCTTGGCCGTTATCGCGCACCGACAAGCCGATCCCTTTGGACGAGCCGCTCAGCCTGACGGTGACGTCGGTCGCCTGGGCGTGTTTGGACACATTCTGCAAACTCTCCTGCAAGACACGAAACAGATTGGTGGCCACCTCCGACGAGAGTGTCTTCGGCACCTCACGCCCAGTAAACCTCACGGACAACCCGGTCCGCTTCGCAAACTCGGCGACGTGATCCCGTGCGGCGACCTCTAGGCCGACATGCTCGAGCAAGGAGGGGTGCAGCCTGTACGCCAGATCGTGCAGATCGTCGGAGAGCGTCCCAGCCTGAGTGCGAACCGCAGCGAGTTGCCGCGTGATCAGCTCTGGTAGTGCGATAGGGGTTCGCTCCATGCTCTCCAGTTCGACCGATAGAGCCGCTAATCGCTGATTGAAGTCGTCGTGCAGTTCGCGCGCAATCCGCTTCCGCTCCGCTTCTTGGGCCTCAATCAGCTTCCCTGCCAGGGATTCCAATTCTTTCTGCTTTTCGCCGAGCAGAGCCGCATGTTGCTCCAGCGCCAACCCCATCCGGACACGCCTTGAGATATCCGCATGAGAAATGACCACGCCCTTGGCAGCTTTCAACGGAGTCACGCGCATCAGGAACCAGCATTCCTCTGTCGGTAGCTGACAGACATATTCATAGATAGAACTCAGTTCTCTGCCCACCAACACGTCTTCAATACCCTTGAGAATAGCCTGGCCTGTCACCGTACCAGCAACAGTGCGGCGACAGTAGTCAAAATAATTGTCGCCGACCTCCCCAAAGATAAATGTGTCATCTGCGTGTTTTCTGGCAAACTCTTTCCAGGCGTCATTCGTCGTGACAATGACCCCTTCTTTGTCCAGCACGCAGAGATGCGCGGAGAGTGAGTTCAGGACCGCACGGGTGAAGACGTCGCTGGCCTGCAGTGCTGCTTCGGCCCACTTGCGTTCAGTCATGTCGATGCAGGTGCCGATGTACCCGGCGAATTCGCCGGAGGGGAAGTGGCGCGGTACGCCTTTATCAAACACCCAACCATATTGCCCATCCGCCTTGCGTAGGCGGTATTCCATCTGGAAGGGCTCGCGCCGATCGAACGCCTCGGCATACGTCTTCCGACACCGGTCGACGTCTTCCTGATGCACGCCGTCCGTCCAGCCGGTCCCCAGTTCCTGCTCCATCATCCGGCCGGTATAGTCCAACCAAACCCGATTGAAATAGATGCACAACTGGTCGAGGCCCGACATCCAGATCAGGGTCGGCGCCGTATCCGCCATGATCCGAAAGCGTGATTCACTCTCGCGCAGCGCCTCCTCCGCTCGTTTCCGCTCGGTGATGTCTTCACAGGCGATCAGCGCCACAAGAGCCCCGCAATCGTCCTCTACGGGCCGGACTGTTTCCCGGACCCAGAGAGTGGTTCCATCCTTATGCACTTTGCGGAACTCCCAGGTGGCCAGATCGTTTGGATTCGCCAAACTTCTGTGGAGGGACACGCGCGCTGCGGCCCGATCTTCCTCGTGGAATATCGACAACACGGACCGGCCGATCAGTTCCTCGGCCAGAAAACCGAGCGATTCAGCACCCAGCCGGTTGACGGAAAGGACAGTTCCATCCGCGCTCACAGTGAAATACATGAATGGGCTGTTTTGATAGAGCGCGCGATACCGGTCCTCGCTTTTATGCAGCGCTTCTTCCACACGTTTGCGTTCGGTAATGTCATGACCCAGATAAATCAGGCAAGGCCTGGACCCAAGCTGGATCGAGTGGAGGGAGACCATAATAGAACGAATCTCGCCGGACTTGGTCCGAAGCCGTCCTTCCCGATTGTGCAGATAGCCCTGTTCCTGCATTTCTCGAAGCACAATCGCGCGTTCCGACGGGTCAGCCCACAATCCCAATTCTAGGGTCGTACGACCAATCACTTCCTCTCGCGTATACCCGGTCAGCCGACTAAACCCTTCATTCACATCAATAAACCGACCTTCTGCCAGCGTACTGATCCCGACGGCGGAGGGAGTCCAGTTGAAAAGGGCTTGAAAGTGTTGTTGCGACCGACTCAGATCTTCGACGAGCCGGGCTTGCCCCTGTTCCGCCCGCTTCCGATCGGTAATATCAAGCATCGCCATCCGCCAAGAGGTCATCCGGCCCATCTCCTCGTGCACCGCGACGCTCTCGAGATGGACCCAACAGGACGCGCCGGCCTTTTCCTGGAGCTGCACCTCGCAACTTTGTCGCGTGCCGGTCGT
>JBBRRN010000207.1:0-6655 GCA_038200685.1 Nitrospirales bacterium | reverse complement strand
TGGTTTGGTGGATAAGTCCGTTACTTGCGACTAGTTCTTGCCCGTAAATCGAGTGCGCAGCGCCTTTGAAGTCGGTCACATTGCCACCGGCCTCGCGGAGAATGACGACTCCCGCCGCCATGTCCCAGGGGTTCAGCGTCACCTCCCAGAATCCATCGAACCGGCCGGCCGCGACATAGCACAGATCTAACGCTGCGGTTCCAGTCCGGCGCAATCCCTGCACCTTTAACGCAAGTCGCACAAAGTGATTCAAGTTATTGTTTGGATTCTCGCGAATGTCGTAGGAAAATCCGGTCACGAGGAGGGCACGATCAAGATGGTCTGTGTTGGACACGGAAATGGGAACTCCATTGCGGTGCGCCCCATGCCCGATTTGTGCCGTGAACAGGTCATCCCTGGTCGGGTCGTAGACCACCCCGATAATTCCACATCCATCCCGTTCCACTCCGATGGAGACACAATAGGCGGGGAACCCGTGAGCGAAGTTGGTGGTGCCGTCAAGCGGATCGATGACCCATTTGTAACGGGAGGGAGCCTGCTCGGTGAGCCCACGCTCTTCGGCAAGAACAGGATGGGTTGGGAACGCGTCGTGGATCACGTCGATGATCCGTTGTTCCGCCTGATGGTCGGCATTCGTGACAAGGTTGAGGAGCTGCTTGTGTTCAATGCGAACACCGCTGCACGAGCATTCGATGAGAATGGCACCGGCCTTGCGGGCCGCATCAATGGCAACCGAAAGGAGCGTGTCGAAGGAAATATCTTGGTCATGAGGGAGGGACATGGAGCGGCATCATAACATGAGGCGGTATTTTTACCATGCTGACCGGAACATCCTTTTGAATAGGAAGGAACCTCGCCCAGTCAGACCAAGAGATTACAGACTTACTCACCCTCCTTTTGCGCGAGCAGATGGTGCTAACCTCAAGCATAGATCAGTTTTAAAGCTTGGATGGCATGCAAGCGACTATTGGAACTTTTTCTATTGACTTGCTTCGCAAGCATTGCTATAAAGCAAGTATGCTTCTATTGGGAGGAAGTTGGTGGAAGAACTCACCGATATATTGGTTGGTCTTGGGCAGCGGATCAGCGCCTACAAGAACCGGCTGCAGGAGCTCGAAAAGAAGCGGCGTCGTTTGGACGACGAAATCGCCACGATTAAAAAATACTTGGAATTGGCAGAAACGCTCCATCGCGTTGAAGCCGATAAGGCCAAGCTCGCCAGTCTCTCCAGTCAATTCTATTCCGACGAAAAAGGCACCCGGCAGCGACCCAACACAGATGTCACCGACCAGTCACGAGAGATCCTCATGGGCCGAAGTAAGTATTCTGGGAAAAGCGTGTCGGAGGCCGCCTACGAGATGCTCCGCGAGGCCAATCGATCGATGCACGCCAAAGAGCTTGTGCAGCGATTGGTTGAGGGGGGGCTCCAGATCAAGGGGAAAACGCCGCTGACGTCAGTCGCCACGTCCTTAAAACGGGACAAGCGGTTCAAGAAAGTTGGTCCAAACACGTTCGAAGCATTGGAAGAGTCCTTGATTCACGCAGTGTAGTGTGCCCAAGTGAGACCTCAAGATACAGGAAAGGGGGTGAGAGTCTTGGCGACGAAGAAAGCAGCAAAGAAGAAGAAGAAGTAGTCCCCTCCTTGATTCTAGCGTCGGGGGTAAGGCCACTTGCTCCCGACGTTAAATCATACCTCAGTGCCCCCACATCACACGCTCTTCTCACCCGTGCACCCAAATCGGCACAACCATTCGGAGACATTCATTCAAGGGGCGAAGGGCAGCAGCCTGCATGCTTCATGAATATTTCGTCGCGTAGACGAAGCGGGACTACCCATTGCACCCGCGTTACGCGCTTGCCTCTGATGAAGCATTCACGAATAATGTGTGTTAGGAGGCTTGGAGGGCCACCAGCGATGCGGATCGCGGTGCGGCCATCGCAGAACGAGGCTCAGACGCAGTAACCGTTTCGTCGGCATTGAGCAGCACCCAGCTATCTGGGTGAGAGAGAATCTGTTGAACCAGGCGTGTGTGTATCGCATGCCCAGAGCGCTCAGCGATCAAATGCCCAATAACCGGGACACCGAGCAGGGAAAAATCTCCGATCAAGTCCAGGATCTTGTGTCGCACGAATTCATTCGCAAAGCGAAGACCTGATTCATTGAGAATGCCATCTTGAGAGAGAACGATCGTATTCTCTAAGTTGCCGCCTTGGCCAAGCCCACGAGCCCATAGGGCTTCCACTTCTTGTAAAAACCCGAATGTTCTGGCATTCGCGATCTCGTGCTCGAACGCATGGGCAGAGTGCTCGTAGACGTAGGTCTGAGTCTGGATCAACGGATGATTGTAATGAATGGAGTAGGTGATCTTGGCAGTCAAAGAGGGCTCAATGCGAACTCGACGAGTTCCATCCACGACTTCGAGAGGCCTCGTGATCTTCAGATAGGGCTGCCGCCTGCCCTGAGAAGCAATTCCAGCTGACCGAATCAAGCGAACAAAGTGTGCTGCACTGCCGTCCATGGCAGGCGCCTCACCTGCATTAAGCTCCACATAGGCGTTATCGACATTGAGCCCGGCTAAGGCTGCCAAGACGTGCTCAATCGTCTTGACCTGGAAACCATTGCCACTGATAGCGGTGCAGAGCTCAGTAGGCACCACATGCTTAATAGAAGCTGCGAGGGACGCTCCGCTGTGGCCATTTCGGTTGATAAAAACGACGCCTGTACTGATAGGCGCAGGCTTCAGCGTGAGGGTGACCGGCTGTCCAGAATGCAACCCAACTCCTGTACAACTCACTGCATTTGCTAATGTTTGCTGAGTTCTCACACAATCACTCCAATTAACACACGGTTGTGATACGCAACACACATGCCAGTATCTAGTATCGGAATAAATGTATGCATGTATTTGAAAACAAAAGGTGAATGACCTTGTGTGTCGATATACACTCATGTTGTAAAAACACGACACCTGTGACTTTTCAAATATTACTGATTGGACAATATGCTTCTCGCCCATGGCGCACCAGCATAACTTCGCAATGGCTCACAACCTCTTGGGGCTCACAAAGACAATGTGGCGCTCGACTGGTTTATGAGACGCTGTATGCTCTAGCCGCTCAACCAGCACACGTCCTCTGAGCGGCGACACACACCTATGGCCGGGGATCCAACTCGATGAGTCCTTTCCGAATGGCCAATATGGCCGCTTGTGTGCGGTCGTAGACTTGCAACTTATGGAAAATGTTACGCACATGATTTTTGACGGTCTTTTCACTCAGATCCAAGTTATTGGCAATTTCCTTGTTCGTCTTGCCGTCTGCGACCAAGCGTAAGACGGTGATCTCTCGTTCCGTCAGATCGTGCTCGACCCATCCTGGCTTTTTCCCCTTCTTCTGAGACATCAAGGAGAACTCCGCCAGAATCTTACTCGCAACGGAGGGATGGATCAGTGACTCGCCCTTGTAGATCGCACGAATCGCGGCGGCGATCTGAGAGGATTCGGAATCTTTCAAGAGATATCCCGTGGCACCGGCACGCACCAAATCAAAGATATATTGTTGCTCGTCATACATGGTCAGGGCCACGATTCCGATGTGAGGAAACTCACGCTTGATTTGTCTGGTCGCTTCGACTCCGCCCATTCGTGGCATGCTCACATCCATCAGCACGACGTCGGGGACCAACGTTCTCACCTTCTCGACCGCTTCCATGCCATCCTGAGCCTCGCCGACGATATGAATGTCGTCTTTTGTCTTGAGGATTGCGGCCAGTCCTTCGCGTACGACGCGATGATCGTCCGCAATGAGCACCTTAATTTTCTCCATGGGACATCATCTCCTTTTTCGCCAGGGGAATGTCGACGACGATGGTCGTGCCACGCCCTCTCTTAGATTCGATCTTACCTTCACCACCCACGAGTCGAGCCCGTTCCAGGATTCCACGAATCCCGAAGTGATCCCATTTGTTGGGATCACGCAGCACGGTGTCCATATCGAATCCCACACCGTTGTCCTTGATGGTGACCTTGAGGCGTTCTGGGTCGATGTCCAGCCCCACGGTAACCCGAGTCGCCTTCGCATGTCTCTCCACATTGCTCAGGGCCTCTTGCACAATCCGAAACAAGAAGATCTTGGTACGCGGAAATAAAATCTGCTCGTCGCCGGAAACGCGGAACTGCGTCTTGATATGATACTGGGCCTCATACGAGGTGAGGTAGTTGGTCAGGGCCGGGAACAACTCCATCTTGTCGTAGTGGAGCGGGCGGAGATTGAAGATGACCTGTCGTGCTTCCTGGATGGCTAGCTTCAGCTGAGCTTTGCTTTCGCGCAACGTGGCCAGGCTGGCTTTCGGATCTTTTCGAATCAATTGCAGACTCAGGTCCAGCTTGAAATTCACCCCGGCCAAGTTCTGCACAAGACCGTCGTGCATTTCACAGGCAATGCGTGTCCGTTCCTCCGTGACTGCCACACCGGTCTCCTTGACATAGAGTCGATAGAGTGACTGGTATTTGTTCAGGGTTTTCTCGATCTCTGCGGTGGCGCGGATGCGGACTTCGATAAGTTCCCACATGAATTTTGCGCTGGCTCCGCCGATAATTGTGACACCCATCCGATGGAAATCTTGAAGCAACTCCCAGACCTTAGGATTGCCAGACACATCGATGATGAGATCCACTCGCTCGAGGTCCAGGAGTCGCCGGTAATCGCGGGTCACAGGGATACCAAGGCGTCTTGCCAGTTCGACGCCCGGGGCATTTTTCTGAACTTCGGCTACACACACGACTTTTACCAGCGGGTCTGTCGCAAAGATCTCAATCAGTGCCTTGCCACCGTGGCCCGCGCCAATAATTGCCACATGCGTGCCGCTCGACGTCCCGGCCTTGCGTAGTCCTTTAAGAGACTTGGATTGGATCGTCGGGATCATGACGCCTACTCGTTGAGACATTGCACCATGTTGTCACCCACGAACAGCGGAAAGGCCGAGAGGAGACGATGGGGAGAGAGAGGGTATCCTGCGGCCCTCACCGTTCGCGGCGCTGCTGAGCCAATGTTTTCAGCTCGTCCATGAACTGGTCGATGTCTTTGAACTCGCGGTAGACAGAGGCAAAACGAACATAGGCGACCTGATCCAGCTGGTGTAGCTCTTTCATCAACTCTTCACCGACGATCCGGCTCTCAATTTCGGTTTCACCCATTTCCTGAATACGCTTCTCGATATGATCCGTCACGTCTTCGATGGTGGCGGTGCTGATTGGCCGTTTTTCGCACGCCTTCTTGAGGCCGACGAGAATTTTCGTACGGTCGAAAGACTCCCGGCGCCCGTCCTTCTTCACCACCATAGGAAGAATTTCCTCGACACGTTCATACGTGGTGTAGCGACGTTTGCAGCCGAGACATTCGCGGCGGCGGCGAATCATCTCGCCTTCCTTCGCCATGCGCGAGTCGACGACCTTGTCTTCGAGTTCATCGCAGAACGGACATTTCACAGGCGGTGATCCTGCCCCAACTGATGTGGGTTAGTAGGTATGAAAGATCGGGAAACGGCCGCAGAGCGCTTTGGCTTGAGTGCGGACTTCCTCAAGCGCTGCAGGGTCTTGCCGATGCTGCAGAACTCGATCGACCAAGCCCACAATCTCCTTCATCTCAACTTCCCGCATCCCACGGGTAGACACAACGGGCGTTCCCAGGCGAATACCACTGGCGACGGCCGGAGGCTTTTCGTCATAAGGCACGGCGTTCTTGTTCACGATAATGCCGGCTGCACCCAAGGCCGCATCCGCTTCTTTGCCTGTAATACCCCTGTTGGTCAGGTTCATCAGCATCAAGTGTGTATCCGTGCCGCCCGACACAATTTTGTACCCACGGTCGATGAACCCTTGGGCCAGCACTTTCGCATTGGCAATAACTTGCTGTTGATACCGCGCAAAAGCCGGTGAGAGGGCCTCCTTGAAGGCGACGGCCTTCGCCGCGATCACATGCATTAAGGGTCCACCTTGTATTCCGGGGAAGAGCAATTTGTCGACCCCTTTGGCATGCTCAGCCTTGCACATCACAACGCCACCTCGGGGTCCTCGCAGTGTTTTGTGGGTGGTCGTCGTGACAAAGTCGGCATAGGGAACAGGGTTCGGATGCAGCCCTGCGGCAATCAGCCCAGCAATATGGGCAATATCGACCAGCAGATACGCGCCGACCGACTTGGCGATCTGTTGGAAGCGTGGAAAATCGAAGGTGCGCGCATAGGCACTCGCGCCAACGACAAGCAGGCGTGGCCGGCATTCCTCCGCGACCTTCTGCACCGCGTCATAGTTAATGGTTTCGGTCTCACGCTCGACGCCATAAGAAAACACACGGAACAGGATCCCGGAAAAATTGACCTTGCTGCCGTGGGTGAGGTGTCCCCCTTGGGCGAGGTCCATGCCCAGGATAGTGTCGCCTGGCTTCAGCACGGACAGGTAGGCTGCCATATTGGCTTGCGATCCTGAGTGGGGTTGCACATTCACATGCTCCGCGCCAAAAATCTGCTTGCACCGCTCGATGGCGAGATCCTCTACGGTGTCCACATGCTCACACCCGCCGTAGTACCTCTTTCCTGGATACCCTTCTGCGTATTTATTGGTCATGATGGAGCCCTGGGCGGCCAGGACAGCGGGGCTCG
>JBBRRN010000206.1:0-6673 GCA_038200685.1 Nitrospirales bacterium | reverse complement strand
GTCGAGGGATGGACCAGGATATTGTCCGCTGCCATGGCCAGATAGTAGCCCCCTGACGCTGCCACATCCATCATCGAGGCGATCACCGGGATTTTCTTCTTGATCTTGAACTCCCGCAACTCGTGATACAAAATGTCCGAGGCGGTCACGGTTCCGCCTGGACTGTTGATGCGTACGACCACGGCTTTGATCTTCTCGTCCTTCGCGGCCTTCGTCAGCTCTTCTTTGAACGTAGCCAGCATATTCGGATGCGGAACGAGGCCCTCTTTATCTTGCGAGCTAATCACACCGGACAGATCGAGCAACAGGACTTTTCCATCGCCCGTGCCGCTGAGCTGCGTTTCCTTTACTGGCCCCGAAGGCTCGATGAGATTGACTGTCACGCAACCAGCTTGCAAACCGATGACTGCAAGAAGGCAGAGCTGAACGAATACGGCACACACTCTATACATACTGTTTCTCCATCAACTGAATAAACAGGGTAAATAAATACGCAGAGTCATGGGGCCCGGGGGAGGCCTCGGGGTGATACTGCACAGAAAACACCGGGTGATCGACAGAAGCCAATCCTTCAATCGAGTGATCATTCAGACTGAGATGTGTCACCAGAACTTGACCGAACGATGTCTCGATGACGGGCAGCTGTTCAGGCATCTCACTGATCGAATGGGCCATGGCTACGGCGAAATTGTGGTTTTGCGATGTAATCTCGACTCGCCTTGTCCGTAGGTCCATGACCGGATGGTTCGCCCCATGATGGCCGAACTTCAACTTATACGTCTGAAGTCCCAGCGCGAGACCGAGAATCTGATGCCCTAAACAAATCCCGAAGATCGGATGGTGTCCAATCAATTGCCGCATGGCCTCAACGGCATAGGGCACTCCCTCTGGATCCCCAGGACCGTTCGACAGGAGAATCCCATCGGGCTTGAGGGATTCAACCTGCCCTGCAGTGTATGAAGCCGGCACGACGGTGACGTCACACCCCACATCGACCAGCCGGCGAAGAATATTCAGTTTGACCCCGAAATCATAGGCGACGACATGCCACCGCTTGGTCACGCCGGTCCGAGGCTTGTCGCCGAGCGAAGGAGCCCATTCGCCTGTCCCTTCCGTCCACCGGTAGGCCTCTTTGCACGTCACCACCGTCGCCAGATCGCGCCCAACGATGCTCGGAGCAGCCTGCGCTTTCCCAACGGCTCGTCGTGGATCTCCATCAATATGAGTGATGAGGCCCTGCTGTGACCCATGTTCGCACAAATGGCGAGTGAGGGCTCTCGTATCCAGCCCTTCGATCCCGACGATCTTTGCCTCATGCAAATAGTCTTGCACCCTTTGCTGACTGCGCCAGTTACTGGAAAGTTGGCTGGCCTCTTTTACGATAAATCCCTCAGCCCAAATCTTCCGCGACTCGGCATCCTCCGGAGTGATCCCATAGTTTCCAATATGAGGAGAGGTCATCGTGATGATTTGCCCCTTATACGAGGGATCGGTTAGGACCTCCTGGTAGCCGGTCATAGCCGTATTGAACACGACTTCCCCCACCGTTTCCCCTTCATATCCGAGGGCACGACCTTCGAACATCGTGCCGTCTGCCAATGCCAGCCAGGCTTTTTTCACGCGAGTGTTCCATTCCAGTGGAGAGACCGTTTTGCCTTGATGCCGATTAAGAGAACCCCCAAGACCAAGTCAACCATATATATCCAGCGAATCGGCTTGAGCATACGAAACAAGGCCTCGAAAGCCTCTTTCTTCGCCGTCTCCTCATGCGCTGCAAAGGCCTGAGATTGAAGCGCCGCAGCAGTGGGATGCAGCCACACAATAATCAATCCCGCAATCACTGCCATCCCAGCCAACACTATCAGCTCACCCAGACCAATCGCCATTGCCGGGTCTCCACTCCAACGGCGGTACCACAATGCCACCCCTAACACCACCAGCGCTCCAATCATGAAGCGATGAAAGCCCTCAAACGCCCGCGTCATAAATAGTCCGCCTAACTCCTGCCCACCGAACGTGTTAAAGACCGCCGGAATGACCGCTCCAATAAGCACCAGTCCGCCCCCGACCCACACTCCCAATGCCAGCCATTCAAGCGTGAGGCAACAGATCATCCCCCAACGGGACGTACGCGACACAGGGCTACTGCCCTGCCTGGCCGGCCTCGAACACGACCCGGCCACCCACGATCGTCGTCCTCACCCGGCCCTTCACCTTCCACCCCGCAAAGGGGGTGTTTCGGCTCTTTGAGCGAAACTTGGCCGGATCGACCTCCCACTGTTCCTGCTGATCGATAATCGCGATATCGGCATCGGCTCCGATCGCCAGCGTGCCTTTGGCCAATCCAAATACTTTCGCCGGAGCCGTACTCAACTTATCGACTGCCAACTCCAACGACAAGATTCCCTCATCGACCAGCGCGAAGGTCAATGGCAGCGCCGTCTCCAGTCCAACGATCCCAAAGGGCGCTTCGGTAAATCCCAGTTGCTTTTCCTGGGAAGCATGCGGAGCATGGTCCGTGGCAATGGCATCGATTGTGCCGTCACGGAGACCGTCCTTGATCGCTTGAACATCCTTCCAGGTCCGAAGCGGAGGATTCATTTTGGCATAGGTGTTATAGCCCCGGACCGTTTCCTCCGTGATGGTAAAATGATGAGGGCAAGCTTCGGCTGTAACTTTGAGCCCGCGGGATTTCGCCTCCCGCACCATCCGAACCGATCCCTCTGTGCTGATATGCGCCAAGTGCAGCCGAGCCCCGGTCAGCTCCGCTAAGGCGACGTTACGCGCCACCATGACATCTTCCGCCGCCGCCGGCATCCCTGGAAGTCCCAACTCGGTCGAGATGGCTCCTTCGTTCATACAGCCCCCCTCGGCGAGATGCAAGTCCTCGCAATGATCGACGACCGGCACGTCGAAGGCCAAGGCATACTCCATCGCCCGCCGCATGACCAAGCTGTTCATCACCGGCTTTCCATCGTCAGAAATCGCCACACAGCCGGCGCGCCGTAAGTCGCCGATCTCCGCCAGTTCCTTCCCTTCCGACCCTTTCGTGATCGCGCCGATCGGAAAAACATTCGCCAGCCGGGCCGCCCGCGCACGATCAAGCATGAATTCCGTAATCGCTTGGTTGTCATTGACGGGATTCGTATTGGGCATACAACAGACCGAGGTGAACCCCCCAGCCACCGCCGCCGCCGCACCGCTCTGGATCGACTCTTTATATTCGAAACCTGGCTCCCGGAAATGAACATGGAGATCGACAAAGCCTGGGAGAACCAATCGTCCCGTGGCGTCAATCTTGCTGGCTCCTATGGGAGTCTTGAGGTGAGGCCCCACCGCAACGATCCGACCTTCATCGATCAGCACATCGGCCATACCGTTGAACCGCCCTGGATCGATCACGTGCCCGCCCGCAATGTGAATAGCCACGATTCAGTTTGCTCCTGACATGAGATAGAGAATACCCATGCGAACTGCCACGCCGTTCGCCACCTGATCCAAAATCACCGACGACAAACTATCGGCCACCTCCGGAGCGATCTCGACTCCTCGGTTAATCGGACCCGGGTGCATGACAATCGCGCCCGGATCGGCCAACTTGACCCGTTCGGCTGTCAAACCGTAGAGCCTCGCATATTCTCGGATGGTCGGAAACAGCGCAATCCCCTGCCGTTCAAGCTGCAATCGCAACATCATGATGACCTGCACGCCCCGCAGCGCCTCGTCGAAATTGTAGTAGACGCGCGCACCCAGCTTCTCCACACCACGAGGCATCATCGTCGGCGGCCCGACCACCCGAACCTCCGCCCCCAACTTCACGAGCGCGTGAATGTTCGATCGCGCCACCCGGCTATGCGCCACATCTCCGACGATCGCCACCCGCAGCCCCTCGAACGACAATCCACGATCGCGAATCGTGTACAAATCCAAGAGGCCTTGCGTCGGATGCTCATGCCACCCGTCTCCTGCATTGATCACGGAAGACTTCACCCCGACCGCGAGGGCCTCGGCCGCGCCGGCTGAAGGATGACGCAACACGATAATGTCCGCCTGCATCGCCTCGATATTCCGCGCGGTATCGAGCAACGTTTCCCCTTTGACCACGCTGCTCGACGACGGTGAAAAATTGATTACATCTGCGCTCAGCCGTTTCGCCGCCAACTCGAACGATGTGCGCGTCCTGGTGCTGGGCTCAAAGAAGAGATTCACCACCGTACGCCCTCGGAGCGCCGGAACCTTCTTGATCTCTCGGCCGGTCACTTCCTTGAATGAATCAGCGGTTTCCAAGATCAACTGAATCTCATCCACCGACAGGGGGGCGAGGCTTAAGAGGTCCTTGCGTTTGAGACTCATCGTTCCCTCCACACCTACGCGCTCACAACCTATGCGGACTCACGCTTCAAGATCACCACCCGATCGTCTTCGCCTTCTTCTTCCAACAGCACATGGATATTTTCCTCTCGCGACGTCGGAATATTTTTCCCGATGTACGTCGCCTTGATCGGCAACTGACGATGCCCCCGGTCGACCAGAACAGCCAATTGGATTTCTTCGGGCCGCCCCAAGTCGATTAATCCATCCATCGCCGCGCGAATGGTTCGCCCTGTAAACAGCACATCATCGACCAACACAATAATTTTGTCGGACACATCGAATGGGACCGATGTCTTGCGGAGGATCGGCTGCTCCTTCCGCAAGGAGAGGTCGTCCCGATAGAGGGTAATATCCAGCTCGCCGATCGGTACCGATGCCGCTTCAATCTCTTGGATACGCTTCACCAACCGATGAGCCAGATGCACCCCTCCGGTTCGAATTCCGACCAGCGCCAAATCTTGTATGCCCTTGTTGCGTTCGAGAATTTCATGGGCAATACGGGTGACCGCTCGCGCAATATCTCCCGCATCCATGACGAACCGTTCAAGTTGTCGGTCGCTACTCGGCATTATTTCCTCATTCTCATCGCAAAGCACCCATACGTCTCACCTTTCACGTCTCCTTGCTGGCATAAAAAAACCCTCTCATCTGAATCCGATAAGAAGGTTGAGATCGACCTATACACACAAGCCCACGTGAAGCCCATGACCACTCCTTGCTCACCTCGCAGGATGAGCATTAAAGGTTCAGGTATAGTACTGAAGCCGGAGGAATCCTGTCAAGCCACGAGACACCACTGACAGCAGCGTCAACCTCGCAACTTGTACCTCAGCATCGTATATGTGGAAAAGTGGGGGACAATCGGGTGGGAACGCGCCCTCGTAAAGCAGTCATCCGCGCGGCTTGAGTTCTTCTAACGTGAATTGTTTTGGAAGAAGGACCGGAACCACGATGCCGATGGGATCGCCGCGCTTGATGGTCGTCGGTTTCGTCAGTTGTAAGAGAAAGTTGGCAGTGAACGCGTCATAGTCCGGGAGCCAGTCATACATATTCGGCGTGCGTTTATACTCCTGGGTTTTAATTCCCTCCCATACAACAAACGTCCGCTCAGGATAGTGGTAGAAGTGGTTGGGCAGGTCTTTCATCATAAGTCCTACCGACTTTGGATAGTAGAACCGAATGCCGCAGCACAGCTTGGGATACCCGCTGTTTAAGATTAAATCGACGTAGGTTCCAGAAAACGACTTGTAGCCGAGCACCCGCTCTTCAGGCAAGATCGGCGGCGCTTGCCACTTAACCCCATCAGTCGTTCGACGAATCTTACAGTCCGCCGGAGACCGAATGAGCCAGCCGTATTGACCCGCTGTCCGCACCGGCCCACAGTCGTCGGGGATCACTTTATAGCCTTCGACCGCCACCGTCCGCTGCTCGTTCAGCGACATCCCGGACAACAACGGACGATGCGGCATAAAATCAAGCTTCAGTCGCTCAGGTGCGAGCGCGGTCGAATACTCCCGTTCCCAATAGATGACGATCTTGTCGCTCGGCTCTTCGCCGGTCACTTGCTCTTGAGTCGGCTCGCTCATTTTGCCAACCGTAGTCGATCTGGGACACTCGATGCAAGCACGTTACACCTTCTCCATATGGAATATTCCCATGCCGGCCTTGAGTCATGACCGAATAGTGCTCCATGTGTTGCACAGAGAGTGAGGTATACCTCTGTCTTCGTTATTTTTCAGCGACTCGCTGGCTCACATTGACCATGGTCGAACCCTCTCCTATACTGACAGGCACTAGTGGGGAAATGCGCTATGAAAATCGTCATCGGTCTGCTGATTGTTATGGTTCTTGTGGTGGGATGCATCTTGGCACTTCCCTTCCTAATTAACCTCAACAAGTATCAAGACCAATACAAGCCGCTCATCGAAGACGCCCTTAACCGCAAGATTCAGCTTCAAGACATCCGCCTGACCATCTGGCCACGGATCGGCGCCAGGGTGGCTGGGTTTACTGTGATGGATGATCCGGCATTCGGCTCGAGCCCCTTTGCCTCTCTCGCCTCACTGGACATTGGAGTGAAACTCGGGCCGTTGCTCAGCGGCACGGTGGAAGTTGAAGAGATCACGCTCCGTAATCCCGTCATCACGGTCATCAAGAATAAGAGCGGCGTTCTGAACGTCTCGACTATCGGACGAACAGGCGTCGCGGCACCGAAAACCCCGTCACGAGCGCCCATTCCTTCGACTGAAGGTCCGCTCAAAATCCTGGCCCTGCTGGCCGTGGATCAAGTCTCCATCGC
>JBBRRN010000205.1:0-6690 GCA_038200685.1 Nitrospirales bacterium | reverse complement strand
GCCGAGCGGCCTCCTGCCGTCGTTGTTCGCTCGGCAGCCGTAACGTCAAATCAACCTCAACCCAATGAGGAGGCCGGAAGGGGCTGACGAGTTGGACCGGCCCTTCACCGGTCATGGCGAAGGTCGTCCTGAACGCCTCATGACGATGACAAATGACATCGATCGTACTCCGAAGGGCCGATTTATTGAGGGGGCCCATCTGTCGCGAGGCAAACGGCATGTTATACGCCGTACCTTCAGGAGCCAGCCGATACATGAGCCACATGCGTTGCTGAGAATAAGAAAGCGGCAGGGGCTGATCTCGGGATACCCGAACAATCGGTGGAATCGCTGAAGCCTTCTGCTCCTCGCGCCGCACACGGATCACTTCTTCGGCCAACGCCGCGATCGTCGGTCGTTCAAACACCGCCCGCAGCGAGACGTCAACCTCAAAGACCTCACGCATTCGTGAGACGAGCTGTGTAGCCAAAAGAGAGTGGCCTCCTCGCTCAAAGAAGTTGTCATGAATGCCGGCCTCTGACACAGCAAGCACTGCCTTCCACAGTTCAGTCAGCGATTCTTCGATCTGATTTCTCGGCGCAACCCTGGCCGCCGCTTGGTCCGCTGTCTCTTCCGGAACAGGAAGCGCACGTCGATTGACTTTACCCGTCGCACTCAGCGGCATCGCGTCCACCCACAGAATGATGGATGGCACCATATAGTGCGGTAATCGGGCTGCGAGATAACTCCGAACGTGGTCGACCATCGCTTTCAGCGTTGGCTGGCCGGTGACATACCCTACCAACCGTTGCTGCTCCGGCTTATCCTGTCGAAGCAGAACTGCAGCCTGATACACGCCAGGAAAGTTACTCAGCACATATTCGACTTCACCCAATTCGATCCGGAACCCACGCAGCTTGACCTGCTGATCCACCCGTCCAAGAAACTCAACATTGCCGTCCTCCCGATACCGGGCCAAGTCGCCGGTCCGATACAGCCTGGAGCCAGCCACATAGGGGTGCGCGAGAAACCGTTCTTGGGTCAACTGCGGCTGATTCGCATATCCACGAGCCAGGCAATCCCCTGCCACATACAGCTCCCCCGGTACGCCGATCGGTACCGGCTCCAGGCCCGCATCCAGCACATACAGCTGCATACGATCGATCGGTTTTCCGATCGGGACTCGAGCCCCTACTTCCTGGCGTGTCGTGTGATACACGCTACACCACACCGTGGCTTCCGTCGGCCCATATTCGTTGTACAGCGTGGCGGAAGGCACGAACTGGTAATGCCGTCTCACGAGTTCAAGAGGAAGGCTCTCTCCGGCGGTAATAACGATACGAAGTGATTCCAACTGTGCATCCAACGCCTCACCGAGCACGGCATGGTATAAAGAGGGTACCCATACAACATGCGAGATCAGGTGCTGTTCGATCAGCGCAGCAAGTTCGGCCGGATCGCGATGGACAGCCTCAGAAGGAATGACTAATTGCCCCCCTTGCAATAAGGTCCAGAAGATGCCCGTCACGGAACCATCAAAAGCCAGAGAGAAGGTCAGTAAGAACCGGGACACCGGTTCCGAGTAATACTGAAGCCTGGCATGCAGAGAGGTCGCCAGATTGCGGTGTGTCACTGCCACACCTTTGGGCCTCCCGGTCGACCCCGAGGTGTATATGATATACGCCAGTTGATCAGGCGAAACAGAAGCCGCGAGATTCTCCTCCCCTCCCTCCATTATGGATTGACAGAGAGTCTCCACGTCGCATATCTGGCCTCCATAGCCATCTACATGGTTATGGAGGTGCCCCTGTGTCACCACGATCGCAACCTTCGCATCATCCAGCATGAGCCGGAGACGGTGATCGGGGAAGGACGGATCCAGAGGAACATAGCCCCCTCCCGCCTTGAGAATACCCAGGAGGCCCACAAGACCGTCCACCGAGCGCTCGACACAAAGCCCCACCGGCACGTCGGCACATACCCCTAACGTCTGCAAGGCCGTGGCGACTCGATTCGCACGTCGATTCAATTCCTGGTAGCTGACAGACTTGTCCCCACAGGTCACCGCGATGGCCTCCGGAGTCCGCTCCACTTGCGCCTCGATGAGCGCATGGATGCCGGAGGAAAAAGGAACCGGATCGTTGGTGCGGTTCCATTCCGCCAAAATGTGCCGGCGCTCTTCCGACGTGAGTAACGAGAGCTCGCCAAGACGGGCCTCAGGTTTCTTGATGAATTCCCCAAGGAGGGACTCCAGCTGCCCCAACATGCGACTGACGGTGGATTGATCAAAAATTGTGGAATCGTAGAGCAACACCAATTCCACACCATGAACCTTGTTCACAACCATCAACACGAGATCGAACTCCGACGCAGTCGGCTCCCAGGGAAGATGGGTCGCCTCAAGGTCTCGAATTGTGAAGGCGGACAATGGATCGTCTTCGCCCACAATCATCACATTGAAGAGCGGGGAAAGCGTTCCCTCACGTCGTAGTGACAGCGCCTCAATGACTTCTTCAAACGGGAGTTCTTGATGATCGTAGGCCTCGGTCACCACTCGGCGTACTTGTTTCAATAAATCCTGCCCGGTGAGTCCATCCGAAAGCGTGGACCGCAACGCCACCGTATTCACACAATACCCCATCACATTCTCGAGCTCTACACGACGCCGACCGGCCACCACCGATCCAACAATAACATCAGGCTCTTGAGTGTAACGATGCAGCCATGTCACAAAGACGGCGTACAGCACCATGAACGTCGTCACACCCTGCTGTTGGCAGAAGATTTCCAAGGCACTCACAAGCCCCGGAGAGAGAGGCTGTGACCGCACACCCCCTTCAAACGTCCGCGGGCGTGGACGCGGACGGTCGGCCGGTAGCTCGACGGGTGGGTGAGCTCCATTCAACTGCCCGATCCAGTATTCTCGATGGACCTCACGAAGACCCTGATTGAGCCTGGCTCGTTGCCAATTCGCATAGTCAGCATACTGAACGCTCAGCTTGGATAGTCCAGCGCCTTGAACATCACCGCCGGCTTCATAGAGAAGTGCCAATTCCTTGCAGAACACACGCAAAGACCACCCATCGGCTACAAGGCGATGGAATGTCAGCCCCAGCACATGCTGATCCTGGCCGAGTGCCAATAATGCAATCCTGAACAACGGCCCTTGCCCGAGATCAAACGGTTGACCAGCTTCCGCCCGTAGCAGCTGTTGGACCTCAACTTCTTGCTCTGCCTGGTTCAGCGCTTGGAGATGATGTGTTCCCATCGTGAACACCATCTCACGAGATACTTCCGCAAACCCCTCGCCCCTCTCCGACCCGAAGCAGGTCCGAAGAATCTCGTGTCGGCAGATCATTTCCTGTACCGACCGCTTCAACACCTCGGAATTGACAGAACCCCGTATACGTACACTCATGGAGATATGATTCATCGAGCTGCCAGGATGAACCTGCTCTAGGAACCAGAGTCGCTGCTGCGAGAAACTGAGCGGCATCCGACCTTGCCTTGATACAGAGGACAGTGATACGAGAGCAGTCTGCATCCCGCCATCGCCGCTATCTGAAAATCCACGACCCTCCACAGCAGTCTCTGCCTTGTCCTGACTGGCGCTGAGTTCACTGACACGAGTAGCCAGCGCAGAAAACATCGGATTTTCGAACAGCACACTGAGAGGAACATCGACATGGAACACATCGAGAGTTCGCGCCACAACTTGTGCCGCAAGCAGAGAATTACCACCAAGCGCGAAGAAGTTCGCATGGCGTCGTGGCTGAGGTCCTCCCAGCACCTCCTGCCAGATATCAGCTAGCCCCTTCTCGACTGCGGTGTATGGACTGTCACTCAGCGACTCAGTGTCCGCCTTATCTTCAGTCGTCCCCAGCGTACTCGCTCCAACCACGGCAAGGCGCCCGGACACAAAGTCTGCCTTGCAGGCGTGCCGCTGAATTTTTCCGCTGGACGTTCTCGGGATAGTCCCGGACTTGATCAGCACCACATTGTGGACTTCCAATTCATGTTCATTAGCCAGCGCGCGACGGATACAGCTCATCACCTCCGTCATATCTGATTCGGGTAATTTCTTTTCAATCTCATAGACGAGTATCACGCGCTCTCCGGTCTCGCTCGCGATCGAAAAGGCCGCTCCGCATCCTCGCCGCAATCCCGGGTGCGCCTCTTCAGCCGTCCACTCCAAATCATGGGGATAATAGTTCCGTCCCCGCACGATGATCAGATCCTTGAGCCGACCTGCCAGAAACAGCTCTCCCTCATGAATGAATCCGAGATCTCCAGTCCGTAGGTAGGGACCTTCTCCTGAGTCGGCGAGGGCGGCCTTGAACGTGATATTACTTTTCTCCTGCCCCCCCCAATATCCAACGGCAACTCCAGCTCCGGCCAGCCATACTTCTCCCACCTCACCGGCCTGGCAGAGGCTCCGGGTCGTAGGATTCACAATTCGAATACACGTCTTTTCGAGGGGCTCCCCGCATCCGACCAATGTCCGGGTTCCTCTTTCCGACGTGGAAGACTCTTTGACAATCGAGTCAGCCAATGCGTCTGCCTCTACCTTCAAGAAGGTCGGCTCCGTCTCGATCCGTTTCATCGTCACCAACAGCGTCGCTTCAGCCAGTCCATATGCCGGCGCAAACGACGTTCGCCGGAAACCCCGTGGCCCAAAGGTTTGGATAAACTGCTCAACCGTATCCGGATGGATGGGCTCCGCACCGCAACTTGCGACCATCCACGTACTTAAGTCAGCCTGCCACTCCAGCTGTTGCCGAGCGGCTCGGAGACACGACTCGTAGGAAAAATTCGGCCCACCGCTGTGCGTAATGGCAAATCGAGACACAGCTTCCAGCCAACGTAACGGGCGCCTGAGAAAGGTGACCGGTGACATCAGATAGGCGGGGATACCGGCATAGAACGGGGCGATGATTCCATGCAGCAATCCATAATCATGGAAATACGGCAGCCAACAGAGCGACCGACTGCGGTCCGATACTCCTCCAGCAAGGCTCAAGGCTTTGCAATGCGCCAGTACATTCCCATGGGTGACCATGACGCCGCGAGGAGAGGCCGTCGATCCTGACGTGTATTGCAAATAGGCCAGAGCCGATTTACTGAGACGTGGCAACTCCACCGCATCGTCTTGATTGTAGGATTGATTGGTGGCCATCCATTCAATCTGGCTCCCATCCTTGGTGATCGAAAGCTCTGAAGAACCGGTCTTGATATCAGCAGTTGTGAGCACCAGCGATACCTGCGCATCCTCGACAATAGCGCGAAGCCTCGGCAAGCCATGCTTTCGCCTGACAGGATCCGGAGCAGGCGCAGGAACCGGCACCAGGCCGGCACACATACAGGCCCAGAATGCGCATGAGACATCAAGCCCAGGTGGGTAGAGGAGAAGCGCTCTTGTACCAGGTCGAGCCCTGCGTACTAGATCGCCGGTAAGTGAGCGCACCCTGTGTTCGAGCTCGCCATAGGTGAGCTGACTCTCAAGTTCGAGGGTGTCACGAACAAAGGCATAGGCGAGTTCCTGCGGTTTTTGACGGCAAGAAAACTCGAAGAGGTCAGCGAGGCTGTGAATAAACGGAGGCAATGGCTTTAGCATCAACAGTTAGGTTTGTTTATTGAGGACGGAAGCCAATAGACATTTTCTCCACAACATGAAGAGCCCTCCCCCGAAAGGGTTAAGGGTTATCATCCCAAATAAAAACGAATACGTCCAGCATTCAACCATGGTGAATATCGACTCTCATCTCACCCCCATGCCCAGGAGTAGAGTAGTACGCTTTTTGAGAACTCGGAAGAAAATCTCGTTTTTTCACGATGATAGTCTTCTATATTGAAGGTTTCCCACAACGAGATTTGAGGTGCCACGGAGCTCAATTTCGAGGACTTTTCGGCAGCAGAGGCGAATCCCGCAATAAACCAAACTACGTGGAGCGTTCAAGTCATGAACGCTTCGGCTGAATCGCCGATCTGCGCTATCTGAGGTGTGTGCACAGGACGGAATGGGCACGTCTAGATCAAGGGCATCCCACGCCTGCCGAGGGGCGGTTCAGTTTTGATGCCTATAGTGGCGAAACATCGCCGCCACACAATCAATGTGCTGACTCTCGAAACTTCCCTGTGATCCCGATGAGCAGGTAGGGTCCTCCGTCCCTGTATCTGAGCAAGGTAGATGCCAACTGTTATGGCTCGGAGAAACTCACCAAGGTTAGGATCGAGAAGGTGCATACTCTCAATGGCTTATGAAACGGCTTCATGCAACTACGAAGAAGAGAATGATGGAAAGACAATGGAGGCCTGTAGGTAAGGGCCTATGCGTTCTTCACGATGCTCGTCACATCGATCAGGTCTTCGTAGCTGGACAACTGGAGACCCTGTCCCGAAGCGTGACGCAAAGTGGCTGTGAACCAGATGGTGTGGCGCCTTCATGCGTCCACTGATCCAGACAACATGCTTCACACCCATCGAATACTCATAGGGGGATTCGATGCGCATACTCCCTTTCATTCAGATGACATCAATGTCAGCGCCGTCTGATGCTCTGAACCTGCAAACGGAGGACGCCAGACAGCACGGTCATAAAAACCACCCCGGTATCACCCGTTCGAAACCCGTATCAAATCATGTGAGCTCACAAGCAGTCTCAACTATCTTGGGCAGCATCGAAGAAAACCAATTGAAAAATTACACTCCCCG
>JBBRRN010000204.1:0-6726 GCA_038200685.1 Nitrospirales bacterium | reverse complement strand
TGTGTATACTCTCCGGTTGTTATGAAGTTGCATCATACTCCGGCGTACCCAACCTGACTTCTGACACAAAAGCCCTCACAGAAGAAGCACCATGGGCACTGGTAACCTGGATCAGGCCCAGGAGCCCATCCGTATTTGGTGCCGGCTGCCTAGCAGAAGAGCCCCGCAGGAAACCTGGTGAAAACTTCGCGATAGCTGTAAAATACAACTTGAAAAGGAACAGCATGATCGCTAGGATTCGCGCCATGAATAATCACACCTCACTTAAATCCTTTGATCCACTGCAGCTAATCACCGGAAGCGACTCAAACAACGGCAAATATCACATGTTATGACAACCCACACGAAAGGAGCCACAATGAAGTCAGCCGTACCGAACACCGAACTCCGACAAGTAGTCAGAGGGTCTTCTCTGTTGCGCAAGAGCTTGCTCGGAGCTTTGGCCGTCTGCTCAGTGACGATGCTGTCTCCCTGGGCCGCGACGGCAGCCGATTACAAGCTCAAGATTCCTTTCGGCCTAGAAGAAACCGCCGTCGTCATTCCGACTGACAATCCATTGACAGCTGCGAAGATTGAGTTAGGTCGGGCATTGTTCTTTGACAAGCGACTGTCGGCGGACAACACGATCGCGTGCGCGAATTGCCACCTGGCGAAATTTGCGTTTACGGACGGCATGCCGGTCGCCACAGGCATTCGAGGCCAGAAGGGCGGTCGCAGCGCGCCGGTATCCTTCAACCGGGTATTCAGTAGCGCTCAATTTTGGGACGGACGGGCCGCCACATTGGAAGATCAATCCATCGGACCCTTTACGAATCCGATTGAGCACGGCTTTTTCAGCTACAATAACATGATAGTGAAGATGAAGAAGATCCCCGGCTACAAAAAACTCTTCATGGACGTCTTCAGTGATGATATCACGATCGGCAACGTGGGCAAGGCTATCGCCAGCTTCCAGCGCACCGTCCTCTCCGGCAACAGCCCGGCCGACCGGTTCGATCAGGGAGGAGAAGCAGGAGCCATTCCGGAAACTGCTCAAAGAGGTCTCACGCTGTTCCGGGATAAAGCACGCTGCACGAAGTGCCACTCCGGGTTCAACTTCTCCGACGAGAAATTTCACAACCTCGGCATCGGTTGGGACGACAACAAAGTCGATCTTGGCCGTTACATGGTGAGCAACATTGCTGAGGAACTTGGCGCATTTAAAACACCGACCTTGCGCGAGATTTCACGAAGCGCACCGTATATGCATGACGGCCGTTTCAAAACGCTTGAAGAAGTGGTGAATTTCTACAACAAGGGTGGCGTCAAGAATCCTCACCAGGATCCCTTGATCCTCCCCCTTGAACTGACGGATCAAGAAAAGACTGATCTCCTAGCGTTTCTTCGCACGCTGAACGGCGAAGGATGGCAGCAGGCCACAGAGCCGAAATCCTTTCCTCAGTAGAAGAAAAACGGCACAGGTAGTCCGATCGTATCGGATTACCTGTGCTATCGAGTCCTCCCGCTCTCTGATCAAGAATAATACGGTGAAGCACGACCAGGGCCGGTCCTAACCACAACGGTTGAGGCCGGCCCTGGCTGCATTCGATCGCACCCCCACGAAAACGTTACGTGATGTTGGATGTTGCCTTTCGGCAATAGAGCGGAGACCGCGTTATTCATGAGAGGCCGTGACGAGGCCGCGAGACACCTGGTGAGACGTGCACGCGGAACCGCAAGGAAGGGAAGCATCCTTATAACAGTATGTTGACCGGCTCAGCGGTGAGTCCGCCCACCGTCAGGCTTGTCATAGCTGCGTATCGGTGGTGTAGTAGAAGCCTTCATAAATAATGCGGGCTAGGAAGGCAACACCAATGGGCTCAACAAGACAGGCTCGTGGATACATTATGAAAACTAAAAAGGGGTCAGCTTTCGCTGACCCCCTCACAGACTACAAGCTCCACGTCCTACTAGCTTTACTGAGTCACCTTGACCAACCATCCGTCGGTGACTTCGCATTGAGCGATGCCTCTCGCTTCAATATTGATTTTTGCGAAGGCCCCTCTGAGTGTGTCAGGAAGTTTTCCAGTAACCTTATACCCATTTTGCTTTTCAACCACGGTGACCGGTATGGACTGACCTTTTATCGTCACCTTAATACTATTTGGATAGGTTGACTCGGTTGCATAAAATGAAAAAGCAGATTGTGGCGCCACCTCTGCATTATTGACTGGCGAGAATTCTGAAAAATTCACCTTTTTACACATCCCCGTACCACTGCCGCTCCCGGCACTATCGCCATACGCCCAGACGTTGGCAGGGATTATTAATACAGCTGCTAGCCACAACATATGTTTTAATTTCATCGTTCCGCCTCTTTGTGTTGTTATTGAATAGGTTGACCGCTGTATTCGTCGAGCAATGAACGGATCGCATTGTCGGCTATTTTTCGACAAAAAACAACCCCCTTAAGATTGAGATAACTCGTACCGATCGTCTCATAATATTCACCATGATCTATCCTCCATGCACCATGCCGTTCATTGCGAAATCGCACACATACCAACGCCAGTGTGGTGGCCGACGCTAGAGACTCATAGAATGGTTCCCCGGCGGAAACCTCTGCCCCATGTCTTTCGCCGAGGTCTCGCGCACCCCGAAGAAGGACTCAGGACTCACGCGGGTTAATCGGCTTGCCCCTTCGCATGAGGATCTTGACAAGAACCGGAGAAAGAGCTTATCACAGGCACCTGGCAGGGCTTCTTGAGGGTGTTCGGGCCGTCTCACACACGCAAGTCCTATCATCCGGAAGAGGAAGATCATGCGAAAAACATTCGAGCAACTCTTCGAAGCGTTGAGCGATCATGCACGGGATGTTTCGTTTCAAGTGCAGTTTTGGGATGGGGTCAAAAAATCGTACGGCGCCGGGGAACCACAGTTCATTCTCACCATTGCCACACAGCGCGCGGCAGAGCATGCGCTCGAAAGCGGGTCGTTGGGCTTCGGCGAAGAGTATATGGCAGGAGATATTCAGGTCGAGGGCGATCTCACACAACTGCTCCGCTTCGGAGCGGACGACGCAATCCTCAATCTGCCTATCGGGTTGAAAGCCAAACTTGCCGTTAAACACTTGCGCCAGGCATCGCTCAACACGCTCTCGCGTTCGACGAAACACGTCGCCTACCATTACGATCGCGGAAATGACTTCTATAAGCTGTGGCTTGACGACAGCATGGCCTACTCCTGTGCGTACTTTCGTTCTGAGAGCGACACGCTCGAGCAAGCACAGCAACAGAAGTACGAACACATTTGCCGGAAACTTCAGTTGAAGACAGGAGAAACACTGATCGACATCGGCTGCGGCTGGGGTGGACTGCTGATCTATGCTGCGAAGCATTATGGCGTGCGCGGCGTCGGCTACACCTTGTCCAAACAGCAAATCGAGTATGCAACCGATCTCCTGAAGCGAGAGGGTCTGTCGAAAGAGATTTCGATCGTGCTGGAGGACTATCGGAGAATTGAGGGCACGTTTGACAAATTCGTTTCAGTCGGCATGTTTGAACACGTGGGGAAGCAATTCATTTCGACCTTTATGGAAAAAGTCCAATCGATCTTGAAGCCCGGCGGGATAGGGCTGCTCCACACCGTCGGACAAGAGCGGCCGGTACCCGGCGATCCCTGGACGCTGAAATACATCTTCCCCGGTGGATACATTCCCACGCTCGACGAAATCGTACGGACCATGTGCGAAGCCAAACTCATTCCGACGGACATCGAAAACCTTCGCCTGCACTACGCACGAACGCTTGAGGAATGGAGCGCACGATACGAGGTCCACGCCAAAAAAATCGAGGCCCTGTACGATGCCTCCTTCGTGCGTATGTGGCGGATGTTTTTGAATGGTTGCATTGCCAACTTTCGCTATGGGGACATGCGGCTCTATCATGTTCTCTTTACGAATGGACTGAACAACACGATACCCCTCACGCGGGAGCACCTGTACCGATAATGGAACAGACCACAACAGTCGCCTCACGCCTGCAAGCCGTTACAGACCGTATTGCCAGAGCCGCGCAATCCGCAGGCCGATCACCGGACGAGATTACGCTGTTGGTCGCGAGTAAGACCCAGCCAGCCGAACGAGTGAGAGAAGCCTGGCACGCAGGACAGAAGATTTTTGGTGAAAACTATCTGCAGGAAGCCCTGGCAAAAATGCCGGACCTGGCTGATTTGCCGATTGAGTGGCATTTCATCGGCCCGATCCAAAGCAATAAAACCAAACGCATCACGGAGAATTTTGTCTGGGTTCACAGTGTGGACCGGATTAAAATTGCCGATCGGTTGGCGAAAGACCGGCCCGAGTCGCTGCCGCCCTTGCAAATCTGCCTGCAAGTGAACGTGAGTGGGGAAGCGAGTAAAAGCGGAGTGGAGCCTGATGAGTTAACCCAACTGGCAGCCCATGTCGTACGCCTCCCCCGCTTGAAATTGCGCGGACTGATGGCTGTCCCTGAGCTCACGACTGCCACAGCCCTGCAGCGCAGCCAGTTCCACATGCTATGGGAACTGTATGATCGGCTCAAGAAAGATGGATACGAACTCGACACGCTCTCCATGGGGATGTCGGAAGACATGGATATCGCCATCGCCGAAGGCGCGACCACGGTGCGCATCGGTACGGCGATTTTGGGACCGAGACGTTACCTCATACCCGAGGAGCTTGCCATTCGCGCAGCTCAAAATTCAATAACTCCATAATCTATTACTTTCGATTATTTCACATGAATACATCAAGTATATCATCAACATATTCGCCCCCTCCCACCAACCTTACTAGATAAGCCAACATCCAAGACTGTGCAGAAGGCCAGACCGTTCCCTCACGATAGTCAGGCGCATTGAAGAGTGCCCCTGACACTTTTCGCACTCCCCTGATCATATCCACCAACACTTCACATCCACAGACGAAACATCAAACGCCCCAGTCGCTATCCTCAAATCATTCATTTTCAAGGGACCATAGCTGTTAGGATGGTGCGCCAACGAGACCGATAACAGGGAGCTTGTCTTGAACGCAACGACATTCACACGGCAAAGAGCATTCCTGCCGGCTAGTCTCCCAACTGGAATCGTCGGATTATTGACCGGTGAAATGCTCATCGGAGCGACGAACAGCAGCGCACAGACCACCGATGCCGATGCCCCTGCTCCCGAAACCAACAACACCACCCAAGATTTCAGCTCCGCGGGAATTCTTTTGATCCTCCTGCTCGTGGCAGCTCTGACGGTGTTCTATTTCCTCAAAATACAACGGCCATCCCTCCCTGACTTTTCCGGGATCACAGGCCGCGACCCGTCCAACGACAATCTCCCGACAAAGCGGTCCGCCACAACCAAACCGAAATTATCGGTGGATAGTGTGACCTCTGCCGACAAAGCAGACTTTCAACAACTCCTGATCGATGTTCAAAGGGCCTGGAGCAGCCAGGATCTGACCGAGTTACGGCAGCTCGTCACGCCGGAGATGCTGAATTATTTCAGCGCCGCCCTGGCCGACAATACCAGTCAGGACATCCAGAACCATGTGGAGGATGTGGTGCTCCTCCGTGCGGAGATCCTCGAGGTCTGGACCGAACAGGCAAGGCAGTACGTGACGGCAGGACTTCGCTGGAGTGCCCGTGACTACAACCTGTCTCTGACGAAGCAGCACGGGGAACCAGGTTATCTCGTCGAAGGCAGCGAAGAAATATCGACTGAATGCGGCGAAGCCTGGACCTTCATGCGAATCCAAGAAGGGAAGTGGCGGCTGTCGGCGATCCAACAATAAGAGGGGAAGGGTAGCCTGGTCGTCCTCCTGCTCGCGGAACGCGCACGATCAGAATGTGCTCGTCCTACGCGCGCACTAGAGGATCAACCAGCCCACCCTTGAAGGGAACGGCGAGAGCAGCTGGGAGGGATAAAGAAGGAGTGGCCAGGTTGCCCTTCTTACTCGCAGAACAGAGGAAGGGATGGAGCCTGATGATCTTCTGTGCTCGCGCAACGCGCGGTCGCGGACTCCCCTCGTTGAACGCGCGCAATGGAAGATCAATCAGCCCCCTTCCATAAAAAGATAACAAGCAAGCTTGGAAGGCGCTTATAACGGTTAGCTATGCGCACCTACCCTCGAAACATCCCCAGGCACAAAACCTTGCCTCACGTCCACTCTAGATCAACCAGCCAAAGCGTTCTGAGACTTTAGCAAGGAAGTAACTGGCTAGTTGCCCTTCAACCAGATGATTGACGGACAGATTGACCTCTGCCCCGCAGAGCGTTACCCTTTTGCTCAGAACCATCTTTTTTCCGGAGGGTAGCCAATGCCGCAATCGATAGAAATCAAGATGTCAATGCGACGGGTAGGAGAAATTCTCTTTGATGAAGCCCCTTCCCAATTCGTTGGGTCCCGCACTGCTTCTGGTTTTCGATTGAACATTCCAGCAAGTATCAACCTAAGCCTGAATACGGGTGAAACGCCTCTCCCAATGGTAAGCAATCTGCATGCTGTTATCTCTGTCAACAAAGATCCTCAAACCGAGGTGCAAGTTGGAGTCGCAGAGGTGGCCTCGGTTGGTTGGACAGCATGTGCTCGTTCTTAAGTGGCGCCTCGCGTGTTCTGCCTATGCGGCGGTGCGCCGTGTAGGCAGGTTGTCCAAGTACACCGCGTCAGGTGTCCGGCCGTCAAGGGCCCGATGCGGCCTGGCTTGGTTGTAGAAC
>JBBRRN010000203.1:0-6742 GCA_038200685.1 Nitrospirales bacterium | reverse complement strand
GCCGTCACAGCCACGTAAACCGGGTGTTAATTCGTGGCGGATGGACGGAAACGAAGGGACATTGATGTCTTGCCATTTGAAGGGGATTTTCGATGGAGGGGAAAATCAATGCGGGGGAATCGCACCAGTCAACTAAAACTTGACCGACCAATACAAAAATTCTATTTATTATTGAGGACTCACGTTCGGGCGATTTGCGCCAAGGACGGTCCTGGCTCAGCCGGGTCGGTGTGCAGACGCTCTTCGTCACCCCAGGGTGTCCCTGGGAGAATGGTTATATCGAGAGCTGCGTGGGCTATCGACCACCGGCACCGGACGCCGTCAGGCCATATTGCGCCTGACTCACATTGCGGTTGGCACAACTACAGGGGCAGATCATAAGCCATCCAACGAATAGCGCGGGACAATGCGAAGATGTTGCACCCCCCACATCCAAAACAGTCCGTCAGGTCGCATTCCATGTCTCGCGGCGTTTCTGTTGAGCGATCTTGGCCGCCTGCTTACCCAAAGGCGTTCGGGTACGCTCAGGCAAATGAGCAATCGTACGCGCACGTTTCGCCCCAGCTCCCGCTTTTTTGATGTGGCGGACCGAGGCGGCATGCTGCTTTGGCCATTTTCGTCTCCTTTGTGCCATTTCGGATAATTATCGCTCTGAAATTTCCCGGTTGGGATGAGCAGGAGTCGAGACCTGTTCAAGTACGTCACCACTCCTTTGTTGGTTCTCACCATGAACGGCTAAATCACCCAATGTCACAATTGCTACTAGCTTCTTGGCGCTATAAAGAATAGGCAGGAGACGGATTTGACGCTGGGCCATAAGATAGGACGCCTTTTCGGGACTGTTTTTAAGATTACGACCTTCGGCTAACACTCGAGTCACGAACCTCCACCGGCAATGAGAGAGAACGAAAGACCTCCACTCAACGTTGCCTCAATCGTGTGATCGCGCTTAAGCGCATGCCCCTCTTCGTTGCCACGTCGAAGATACATCTCATAGGCGCGTTTCGCGATCCTCAACGTACAACTCATCCGGGAGTGGGTCATCGGGTGGGGCAGTTTGTTGTCCTACTGGACGGGAAGCGGTTCCTTCGCCGGTGTTGTGGCTAGTGACCCGGTCGTTCGTCGTGATGTAGTTCGCATCGTGTTCCTCCTTCTTGTCTTGTTAGATGGATGTAGACCAGCATGATCCAGATCCGCGTCTCACAGATGGGCACGGACCCACTGCACAATGTCCTGCGCGCCGAGGGCCCCGGATTGATGCGCCACTTCACGCCCTCCGCGAAGCAACATCACGGTTGGGATACTCTGAATGCCGAAGCGGGCCCCCAGCGCCTGTTCCCCCTCCGTGTTCCAGGCGAACGTGGGGCTCAAGAATCTTAGCAGCCTGCTCATACGCCGGGGCCATCATTCGGCAGGGCCCGCACCACGGCGCCCAGAAATCCACGACCAGCGGAATGTCGCTTCGGGTGGCATGCATGTCGAAGTCCGCCACCGTCAGCGCAATCGGGTGTCCGGTGAACAGCCGCTCGTGACACTGGCCACATTGAGGGCCATCCGCGAGGCGTACTGCTGGAACGCGCTTGATGGTGTGGCACCGGGGGCACAGGATACGCATCATGTCACTCATGGTTCAGGTCCATCAGCGGCCCGACGAGTCGGATCTCCCGCGGCCCTTGTGCGGCAGGCCTATTCCACATCCAAGTCCACATCCAGGCCGGCTCGCTGCAGGCGAGCGCGCAACCGGTCGATCTGATCGAGCAGTTCAAGCATCACTGCGGCCGCATCGAGACTGGCTACAAAATCCCGTTGCAGGCGAGCCACTCGGCGGGCACAGGTGAGATCCGCCGCACGGAATCGCCAATCCGTGATCTCTCTACCTTCCGGCTTCAGTACGCCCACGGCCACCAATTCGATGATCCACTTCGCCTCCGCGCTACAGGTTCTCGCCAACTCCTCGATCGACAACACGCCCTCATCACCGATCACGCTTCCTGTCAGAAGATCCTGCTCCCTATCCATTTTTAGACCCCCAGTGCTTTGCGCGGATTGAAGGCCAGCTCCCGCGCCATGGTGTGATAGATCTGTTGTGCCTGCTCCGTGTCTGCTTTCGGAAGGACCACGTCCAGGACAAGATAGAGATCGCCCGCCGGTTCGCCGGGGATGCCACGCCCCTTGAGTCTTAGCTTTCGGCCACTCTGCGAGCCTGGGAGGATTTTGACTTCAACCACGCCGGTCGGGGTTGGCGCTTTGACCGTCGCTCCGAGGGCCGTTTCCCAGGGTGCAATCGGTAATGAAAGCGAGAGGTCTCGGCCCTGCACCTGATAGAGGGGGTGGGGATGAAAATGGATCTCGAGATACAGATCACCGGGAGCAGTCCCCTTGATTCCCGGCACACCTTGCCCAGCAAGTCGGATATGCTGGCTTTCACGGATGCCTTTGGGGATCTGTACGTTCAGCGACCGCTCCCGCAGCACCACCTGGCCGTGCGCATTCACCTGCGGCGCACGCAGGGTAATCGTGTGGGTTCCGCCGTGAAAGGCATCCTCGAGCGAGATGAATATCTTCGCATGGTGGTCTTCGCCACGAGCATGAGCGGATCCAGCCGGGCGGGAGAAATTACCAAACAGGGAAGAAAAGAAGTCGCTGAAGTCGGCCGCCTCTGTCGTGGAAGCCCCGCCCTGGGTGGACTCGAAACCCGCACCCCATTCGGGCGGCGGCGTGAATTCCTGCCCCTCCCGCCAGCGATTGCCGAGTTGATCATAGGCGGCGCGTTTCTCCATGTTCTGGAGCACTTCGTAGGCTTCGCCGACTTCCTTAAAGCGCGCTTCTGCGTGCGGCTCTTTACTCACGTCCGGATGATATTTTCGCGCAAGCTTGCGATACGCACTTTTGATATCGTCGGCTGTCGCGCTGCGCTCAACGCCGAGGGTTTTATAGTAGTCCTTAAATTCCATGCGGCCTCATTCCTGGTTGCTTAGCCGAATCCTGGCACCTGCGTGCATCCGTCCGTGCACCGAAAGTCTCGGGATAGATACAGACATTGTAGATGTCTTCCGACCCGGACGAACATACCGCGAACACCACAGCGGACCCTCTGGGGTGGCCCAGTTGCACGTCGTGATGCGTCACTGCAGCCGCCGCTTCTCCCTTGAGCGAGGCCGTGACCCGCTCCCCCAATGCGGCTCTGCAGTTCTTCCACTCTCATATCGGAACTCCTCCTTGTTCAATACATGACCGGAAGATAAAACGCGCGGCTCCATTCCTTCCGTTTGGGTGTTTCAAATCAGCATCGGCTTTGTCGCTTTTGGCGTCGCTCATGGTTTTATACCGACAGCATGGACAATGAAAGATTCTATCGGTGTATCACTTGATGAGGAGATCGCTCGGGCGCTCCTGGAATTCGTCCTGATAGATCCGGAAGGTTTCTAAGAGGACGGCCAGAATAATCGGGCCAAGGAAGAGGCCCAATAACCCAAAAGTGGCCAATCCGCCTAGCGATGCAAAGAAGAGAAAGAGCATCGGCAGCTGCACCTTGTTCCCAATGAGAAACGGCTGCAAGAGATTATCCATCAGACCTACGAGTCCGACACCGACGCCGATCATGATACACCCTTTGATGATGGAGCCTGTGAAGAACAAATAGAGGGCGACCGGAATCCAGACCAGAGCGGTGCCTCCGAATGGAAGCATCGACAGGACGGCAGATACGACGCCCAGAAAGATGGAAAATCGAACTCCGAGCGCCCAGTACGTCAGTCCGGCGGTCGTGCCTTGAGCAAGGGCCGTCAGCAATGTTCCCTGCATGACCGCGCCGATCGTTCCCTTCATCCGCTCAAAAATCTTGGCTTTGTGGTCGGGATCGAGAGGGATGGCTGCATAAACAGTCTGATAAAAGTGATCGCCATCGCGGAATAGGAAAAAGAGCGTGAATACCATAACCAGGAAATCAGTCACGAATAGAAAGGCATTCTTGGCAAGATCAGCGCCCTGAGAGAGCAAGAACGAACTCACCACTTTCCCACCTTCGAGAACGAACGATTCGAACTGGCTGCTATTTGACACAATCAAGCGGCCGAACACTTCCTGACTGACCCTGCCGATGATTGGCAATTGTGACATGGACACAGCCAGTTCCTTCATTCCGCCTTCACGAAACCACTCCGCTGTCGTTTCATAGGCCTGAACGGCCTCATTAATACCTAAAGAATCAGATACATGCCCGGCAGTACGGCTATCGCCAGTACCATCAATGTCATAACGGCGGCTCCCAGAAGCCGGCGATTGTGAAGCTGGATCAAGAGTTTCGTGTAGAGCGGGTAGAAAGTAGTTGCGAGAATAAGGGCCCACATGATCGGATAAAAAAACGGACTGAGGATGATGCCCAGTTGCCACGTGAGCAAGAGCAGAATGCTAAAGAAGGTGACGGAAAATACTTGTTTGCTAGTCACGGGTGCATCAGCGTTCTACGGAAGTTCCGACCATACTTGTACCGTCACTCAGCTTTTTGTTGGCAGGCAGGACACAGTTTCATAGCAGCTCCATCTTATGCAGGCTTATTTAGCCGTGCGAGCCAATCGGCTGGAACGCGCATCATACCCTGGTCAGTCTCAATCTCGTAGATCGACACGGGATCCTGCCCGACCGCGTCCCCGCTTCCTTCCTTGATGTTTTTTACAGTGCCTGTCGTCGTACAATCGGGCACGGTGATGTAGTCGCCAATTTTTGCAATCTGTTTCATGATTCAACCCAGCCAGCAGCCTTCATCGGGATTAGCCTCCCGGCGATATTTCATCGCCAAATAGTGGAGTCAAAGTAGGAGGCCCTCGCAAGCCTTTTGTCCGAGGATCCGGGAGCGGCCGCCTGGTGGAGATCTCCTCGCATAGGCTGAAACGGCCACATGTCACGGCTCTGCTCGGTCTACTGAGAAACAACGGCCCGGTTCCGTTCGGATCCAAGCCTTCTAGCTTGAGATTGCAACGCTCCCACCGCTCTTCACAACGATTTCCTTCCGCCATCCACAGTTTCTGCATGGCGTGAGCTAAAGCATGAGTTCACTCTATCCCACTCGCCGATAGTGCGTTCTAAGATCCACCCCAGTCTTCTTCAAGGGCCTCTTTCAACGGTTCTAGTCCTTCAATATTCCCCGGACTGCCTCCCGGGATGACCCGCTTGTTTCACTTGCATCTGTCCGCGAGATCGCAGTTGGGGGAGCGGAGCGTATCGACAAGGCATGATTTTCTGCGTTCATCCGCGCCTCCCGAGGACTAGACAATTTACTGACCAGACTGCGAGACTTTAGGCGCGGGAGCAGGAGTTACCGAAGCGGATTTTGCCGCGTCTTTGTGCGCCTTCGTTTTCTCCTTATGTTCCGTCTTCTTGCCCTTCATGGGCTCATTCGGCCGGGCCGGCTTACGTTTACTTCCTAATACAGAGGGTTCTTGAGACAAAGTACCCGTCTCAATCTGATCGCCATATCGAGCCCCTTCGCCAGAATACGTACGTTGCGGAACCTTGTCGCCCTTCATGGCATCGTCAGGGACCGGCTCACGCTTCATGGAGTCGTCAGCCCGGACCGGCTCACGTTTATTACCTAATGCAGAAGGTTCTTGAGACAACTTACCTGTCTCAATTTGATCGCCATATCGAGCCCCTTCATCAGCCAGGGCCAGCGAGCTGGTCCCCATCAGGCACAGGGCCGCAGACACGGCAACGGTAAATCTACGCATAAAACACCTCCTCTATAGACGTTATTAAGATCGCCTTACCATTCATGGGCTGTGCCAACAAACTTCGTCTCCGATCTGCTCCTACTTCGCAGTATAGCTAGAAGAGCAGGTGCTGTCTGATCAGAATTGCTCAGATGTGCAAGGGTAGTCGTGAAACTCAAGTTGAGGTCCCGCACGATGTATGAGGGCTGGAGCGCACGGCGGTGGGATCGTTCACGGTGATGTGTGTTCAGCGATGGATCGTGCGTGTTCGCACTCGGAGCTAGTGGCCAATGGCTGGAGGTTGATCATGTCCGCCTCGCGTCTTTGGGTGTGGACGTGATGTTGACCGCATTCCGGTATGGCGGGCATAGCTGCAACAAACTGGTGGCGCAGACCGCAGTGACGTTGGTCGAGTCGTCAGAACTGTACGAGGCACCCAGACTCAACCCCAAGGGACGTTCGGAGGGAGGCGGCATCTTGAATTGCCGGGCGGCGATCAAAGACAGGATATATCTAGGCCCGATCTAATCAGTTCTCCAGTCTACCAACGTCTCAGAAAAATAAAACAACTCGCTTTGGCTCTTGTTTACCCCAATGCCGTGCACACGAGGTTGATCATCGATATGGGCAATGCATGTTTCTGGATTGATAGCTGACGCGGTTTATCTTGACCCAGAGAAAAAAGCTAGGCCGGCTTGCGGCTTTTCATGACATGGGGCATGCTGATGATGGGACTGACTCATAGCGAGATGAGACGCCCGTCCATCCTTTATCTAGTGGAATCGCGGTTATTCAATGGGGCCACGGCACTCATCCAGAGAGGTACGGGAGAGTCAAGCATGGCCGTTATGGATTTTTCTCATCCGAAGGACGATGAGTCCAATGAACACAATGAATACCATACCACCAGCGACCGCGAGCACTCGGTGCACTGTGGCCGACCCATGCACCCATGTTTCCCCTAAACCATAGCCCAGCCCCAGAAACGTCGCTGACCATATGAGTGCTCCCGTGTAGGCGAAGGGCATAAAGAT
>JBBRRN010000202.1:0-6750 GCA_038200685.1 Nitrospirales bacterium | reverse complement strand
GATATGAACATTGGCGCAGTTAGAGAATACTCGGAAGCCACTGTCGCGGGGAATAAGCGGCAACAGGATGCCGCGCTTGCCCACTTGGCGTCCAATGCCGACGAGATCGCCGATTTCCTTAGCCATCTCAATCCTTACCTGCACAAAGACACCGTTCGGAGCCTGGTCGCAACACATGGAGCGCACCATGTCCTCCAAATCAACCAGTATAAGGCAAAGAATTATGCGCCCCTAGGGGCAACGTGGCCGATGATGCGACAACACATCTATGTCATCGCTGATACGCTCACAACGGCATTAGCCAAGCAATTTCCGAGCAAGTTTTCATGATTGGTGTGGGCCGACGTTGCTGCGTCGTTTGCGAGGGAAAAATGCAGAGCGGTATACGACTTTGCTTGAGACCGTGGCTGATACCCTTTCATGTGTGAATAGAAGAGAGGGGAAAGGAAAGTCTGTCTCATTTTATACATTCACGAAATGATGATCCCCGTAGAATGGGCGATGAAGAGGCCAAATCGAACAAATGGAGGGAAAACCATGCTTCATATAATATTTTCGATCTTCTCGCTCTTCATCATACCCGCCATCGTGCTGATGACCCCTCTGGTCGCCCACTCGGATCCGGCAAGCCCCGAAGAGGTTGCTCATATGAAAGCTGGCCATCAAAAGGTCGAGGGTGTGGTGAGTGAGGTGAAGTCCGGTCTCTATACCGTTAAGACGTCTACCGGCGCTACGCTCACACTGACTGAATCTGCAGCCGTTCGTCAGGGCCGTGACGTTCCCAAAGTCGGGGATGAACTGACGCTGTGGGTCAATGAAGGCAACATGGTCATGGATGCCCGTCCGAAAGGAGAACCGGGCAAGGCTCCTCGCTTCATCACTGGTACGCTCGCCTCGATTACCAATGGTCATTCCCAGATGACACTGGCGACGCAAGGGGGGGAGAAAAATTTTAACATCAGACCCGAGAGCCGCATGTTCAGGGATATCGCTGTCGGCACTCAAGTCACGCTCGAAGTGAATGACGCGGGAGAGGTCATCGACATTCATAAAGACAAAAAATAAGGCGTTTTCATGTATTCTGCGGGAGGCACGCTCACAGGTATATAGATGTGAATCGAATTCAGCAGATCGAGGAAAGGAATACGTGCGCTACGCATCGAATCTTTCGGGGCTGTTGTGCCCGTTTATTTCCGGACAGTGTATTGACCACCACGTACCATCAATTCTATAGAATCCAGCTTCCTTCCAGCCCTTGCCTCTCAAGGACATAGCCAATGCTCTCGCTCGTGACATTGGTAGGAAACCCTCGACTGCATTCTGGTGCGAGAGGTTCTAAATAAGCTCTCGGCAGCAAACTGGCAAGCCACTTTCTCCTCGCCTTCATCTCTGTACCAAGCAAGCTACGGGGATTCGGCGAAGGAGAATAAACTCAGTGGGTTTCCTGCCTCCGACTGACTTCGTTGACTGTTCACATGGGGCTCAACAACTGATGAAGAATTCTTCATGCTCCCTTCATGGACCGATCATGTGACAGAGTTAGAGTAGTGCCAATGGCTGAGAGCGTCGTAACGCTTTGAAGCCAAGAACACAACGTATCGAACCAACAACCGGGAGGCTGAATCATGGAACGGAGAATGGAGGAAGAAAAGCCGGAGTGTGGTGGAACGATGAAACAGAACGGAAGTGGAGATACCATTCGATCGCTTCCAGCGAGCGAACAGCTCTCGAAGAGATCCTGTGCCCGTTGCGCGGGCCTGCTCGTGACCGAGTGGTACTATGACTTGCATAACACCGGCGCCGCCGACCTTGAAACCCTCCGCTGCGTGCAATGCGGACACCGTGTCGATCCGGTGATCTTGCAGAACCAAATCCAGCCACCGGTCGAAAGCCACCAACTACGGCAGGTGCAGCGTAAGTACTCCGCGAGGACAGGCATGGCGCGTGAACTCGCATGAGCCACAACTACGGCGTAGAAGGAAGCGCTACGGGACGGCGTGAAGGGGGATGGAATGAATAATGGGGCTGCGTTCTTTGAACAGCCAGACGAGGGTACAGTTCGCAAGGCTAGGGCTACGGGCAGCCCATGGAACACATTGGTGTAATGAAGGAGGCCTGACGCGATGAACATTCTTGTGATTGGCGGGACTGGATTGGTTGGCAGTCATGTCGTGCAGGGTCTTGTGGGCAAAGGAGAACAGGTACATGTCCTTACCCGCTCGACGGACAAGGCCGATGGCTTCCCACTTGGGGCCAGCGGCATTATTGGAGATCTCCACAAGCCAGAGACACTGCGCTGGGCCATGAGAGGAATCGATCGTGTCTTTCTGGTCACACCACTCAGCTCGACGGAAACAGAAGAGGGGCTGGCGGTCGTAGCGGCAGCGAACCGCGCCGGTGTTCGGCACCTGGTCTATCTGTCGGTTTATCATGTGGAGCAGGCTCCATATATTCCCCATTTCAAGTCCAAGATGGAGATCCAGAGGGCGCTCAGAGATTCGGGGATGGCGTTCACGGTGATCATGGCTAATAACTTTTTCCAGAACGACCTGGTGTATCGCGAGTCGATTCTAGAGGAAGGGATCTATCCGCAGCCGATCGGGGACATCGGTCTCAATCGTGTCGACGTGCGAGATATCGCGGATGCCGTGGTCGCGACCCTTACCCAAACCGGACATGAATTCCACTGTTATCCGTTGATCGGCACGGAAGTATTAAGCGGTCAGGACGTGGCGGACATCTACAGCCGTTCCCTCGGGCGCGAAATCCGGTACGGCGGAAATGATCTTGATGTCTGGGGGGGAAAGGCTACGCACACGCTACCAGGCTGGTTGGTCAGGGATCTGAGACTCATGTATGAGTTCTTTCAATACCATGGGCTCCGGGCGAGTGAAGCAGACTTTGCTTTGCAAGCGAAGATGCTCGGTCATCTCCCCCGCTGTTTCCATACATTTGTCAGAGAGACAGTTGCCGCGTGGATGCCCGAGGGACACCGCGAATACGCGAAAGTGGGGTAAAGAAGCTCGATCCAAAAAGAAAACGAAACAGATTCCCACGCACGACTTCCTCGAATGTCTGGTTTACTGTTCCTATTTCCTCCTCCTACGCACTGAGCAATATGGCACAGACATGACCCCACACGCATGACACCATATTGCATTAGGCGCTCGTCCCGCACAGGTCCACTTGTAATAATTTAGGGTGCCAGTATTCTCGCGACATGTTTTAGCGTGCGGGACTGTATAAAGACACACTGATCGATCTGGGCCAGACCAGAAGGAGTTGCGTTATGGACCTGAAAGGGCTTGTTCATCGAGAACTCGGTGAGGGCCTGACTGAAGAGGAGTTGGCCTCTACAGTTGGGGTCTCCGTGAAGATGATCGCGAATATTTTAGCTGACGAACTCCCTCAAGACCGCACAACATGGGAACATTTTGCGCGGTATTTTCGTGTGGATGTAGATTTCCTCCAAATCGGTGGTCCGCCACACTCAGAGGGACTGTTTGACCTCAAAGAGAGCGCCAATCCCTCTCCCGTCGGCCAGATGAGAAAAGTGCCACTCCTGAGGTGGGATCAAATCGATCAGATGGTCATACCCGAAGTACCGTCTCGTGTCATCCAAGCTGAAGCGATGATTGAAACAGACGTTCCAGGGATACGTACATTTGCCATGCAGGTAAAAGACAATTCCATGGAGCCTCTCTTTAGCGAGGGTGAGGTCATTTTCGTCAACCCTGATCTTCCGAGTGAGCCTGGTCATTTGTGATGGTCGATAGTGAGCAGGGCCGCCCGGAGGGTGCCCTCTTGAGGCAGCTCAAGGAAATTGGCGGGCAGACCAAACTTCATCCGCTCAACCGAAGGTATGAAGACCTCCCCATGACGAAACAACAGCGCATCTTGGGCCGAGTGGTACGGTTGCGGAAGAATGTGTGAGAAACATGGTACGAGTTACAGCCCATCGATTTTGCGGTTTTGCCCGCGTCTGCGGCGGGACAGGGTGCACTTTTGAGAACCCTCCCGAATAACTAAAGCAAATCGCCTTTACAGTTCTGGTGGATAAAGTTCGTGAATTCATCTGGCAGGCCGTTGACAAAGTCCGCCCGGTCAACTCTCCATGCGACGAAGATAGCAAGGTGAGGATACATGAAGAAGACGCCGACGATTGAAAAGGGGTTGGGAACATTAATTATTACCGGTAGCAGTGGACGTATAGGCAGTTCGTTTATTGATCGCATCGGAGAAACCTACACGGAGCTGGGCCTCGACCGCAAAGGCCCTCCTCATCCGCCGCCCGAGACCGATCACGTTATCGACTGCGACCTCAGCTCGGATGAGAGCGTGTGGGATGCGCTGGACGAAGTGCGTCGACTCGGACACAAACGAATTACCTCAGTCATTCATCTCGCTGCGTACTACAGCTTCTCCGGTGAGCCGAGTCCCTTATACGAGCAAGTAACCTTGCGCGGCATCGAACGGCTGTTGCACGGGCTGCGCGACTTCGAGGTCGAGCAGTTTATCTTTTCCAGCACCATGCTCGTGCATGCACCCTGTGAACCAGGAGAACGCATAGACGAAGATTGGCCGATCGTGCCGAAATGGGATTATCCTAAGTCGAAGGTCGCGACGGAGGAACTGATTCTGCGTGAGAGGGGGGACGTACCGGTGGTGCTGATGCGCATCGCCGGTGTGTATGACGATCATGGCAATTCAATTCCGATTGCGCAACAGATCCAGCGCATTTACGAAGAGCGCTTCATCGGCCATATTTTTTCCGGTGACATCACGCATGGAGCGGCCTTCGTGCATATGGAGGATATGGTCCAGGCCTTGGTGCTCGCCGTCGAACATCGCAAGCAACTACCCCAAGTAACGACCCTGCTCATCGGCGAACCGGACACGCTCAGCTACGATGAGCTACAACGCGCCATCAGCCGCCGGCTTCACGACAAAGAATGGAAGACCTATCGCATTCCCAAGGCATTGGCCAAGTTTGGCTCCTGGCTCCTGAACGTGCTGCCCGGCGCCGACCCCTTCATCAAGCCGTGGATGATCGATATAGCTGACGATCATTATGCGCTCGACATCTCCCGCGCCCGCGCGCTTCTAGGCTGGGAGCCGCGCCACTCTCTGCGCGACACCTTGCCGAAAATGCTCAACTTTCTGAAATCTGACCCGGCGGGGTGGTATCAGAAAAACGAACTGATGGCAACATCTATTCCGGATGGTCCACCCTGGCCGCATGTGGCGAACATGTTACTTGGTTTATGGCTCATTGGGACCGCGCCGGCCCTCGGCGTGACGGTGCCTGCGCTACTTTGGAGCGATCTCGCGAGCGGTTCGGTGATTATTCTCTTCAGCGCGCTTGCGATGCGCCATGCGTGGGCTGCGTGGGCCGTGTGCGGCGTGGGTCTGTGGGTGATGAGCGCGCCGCTCTTGTTCTGGGCGTCGAACGCCGCCGTCTACAACAACGACTTGCTCATCGGCCCGCTGGTGGTCACCTTCGCGGTCATTGTCCCGCAGCTCGGTCGTGACGGTTCCGGTTCCGGCGCTCCACCTGGCTGGAGCTACAATCCTTCCGGTTGGGTGCAACGGTTGGGAATCGTGTTCCTAGCGATGGCCGGATTTTTCCTCTCTCGCTATATGGCGGCGTTTCAACTCGGCCACATCGTGTATCCGTGGGACCCGTTCTTCGGCGATAGCACCAGACTTGTACTCACCTCGGACATCTCGAAAGCCTTTCCAGTGTCTGACGCCGGCCTGGGCGGGCTCTCGTACCTGCTCGACGCCCTGGCTGGACTGATTGGCGGAAGACGGCGCTGGTGCACCATGCCGTGGATGGTTGTGCTCTTCGGTCTGTTCATCATCCCGCCTGGTATGACCAGCATTGTGCTGGTCATTCTCCAGCCGGTGAGTATCGGCGCATGGTGTACGCTGTGTCTGGTGGCATCGGTGATGATGCTGCTGATGGTGTCGCCGGCGCTGGATGAAGTGATTGCCACCGGTCAGTTCCTCCTTCGCACCAGACGTGAACGCGGTAATGTGTGGCGTGCATTTTGGCGAGGTGAAGGTAGCACGGCGGAAGAACCAGAATCACGGGAAAGGCGATCTCAAATTTCGGAAATCTTACACAGCATCGAGGCATTCTCTGCGCCATCTAACCTATGGTTGAGCACATTGGTCGGCGCCTGGTTGATGGCTGCGCCTACGCTGCTGAGACTGGATGGGGCGGTGGCCGATAGCACGCACATCATGGGTGCGCTGGTGGTCACGTGTTCCGTGGTGGCGTTCGCCGAACCTGTGCGCCTGGTGCGGTGGCTTAACGTACTGTGCGGCCTGTGGGTACTCCTGACGCCGTGGCTTCTTGTGGGCGGCACGCCGGCCTGGCAGTGGATCAGTGTCGCCAGCGGACTCGCGCTCGTCGTCCTCAACCTTCGTCGCGGTTCGGTTGAGGATCGCTATGCTGGATGGCAACGATTTATTCAGTGAGGGTGTGATGAATCAACGGATCGTTGCCCATTGGTTCGGCGATGTAACGGACCGGTGACTTGGCGGGTTGAGGTCGATGCTGGCTCAGACGATGATTGTTCGGTGAATCTCTTCTCAGTCCCAAGGTGAGGCGAATGGATCAGGAGATACTGGGCTTTCCGCTCTGGCTTCGGATCAATCATTTCATCAATCTGTTCTGCATCTTTGTATTGATGCGAAGCGGTGTGCAGATTCTTGCGGACCATCCAAAACTCTACTGGAACG
>JBBRRN010000201.1:0-6756 GCA_038200685.1 Nitrospirales bacterium | reverse complement strand
ACGACATCACCGAGCGTAAGCAGGCCGAGGTATTCCTGGCGGCGGAGAAGAAAGTCCTCGAACTGATTGTGACTTGAGCGGTGATGCTCGAAGTGCTCGACACGTTGATGCGCGAGATCGAAGCGCAATCCACCGACGGCATGCTTTGCTCGGTGCTGCTGGCCGATGAGAAAGGACAACGCTTATTGCACGGCGCGGCTCCGAGTTTGCCAGAAGCCTACAACGCGGCCGTTCACGGCCTTGTCATCGGGCCATCTGCCGGGTCGTGCGGCACGGCGGCGTTCGAGCGCAAGCCGGTGTTCGTCACCGATATTGCCGCCGATCCACGGTGGACCGACTTCAAGGACTTGGCGGCGGCCCACGGATTGGGCGCATGTCACTCGACGCCGATTCTATCCAGCAAGGACCGGTTGCTCGGCACGATCGCGATGTATTATCGCCGGCCGCACAATCCCGGCGCTTATGACCGGCAACTGATTGAACAGGCATCACAACTGGCCGGCATTGTGATCGAGCGCAGACAGGCGGAGGAAGCACTACGGCGTTCCGAGGTATTCATCAAGTCCGTGGTAGAGAACCTGCCCCACATGATCTTCGTGAAGAAGGCAAAGGATCTGACATTCGTGAGTTTCAACAAAGCCGGCGAAGATCTGCTGGGCCACTCCCGCGAGGTCCTGATCGGCAAGAGCGACTATGATTTGTTTTCGAAAGAGGAGGCGGACTTTTTTACGGAAAAAGATCGACAAGTCTTTGAGACCAGTGGTCTGGTGGACATTCCGGAAGAAGCGATCGAGACGAAACATCAGGGCCAGCGTATCCTCCATACCAGGAAGATCCCCATTTATGACGAGACTGGTGAACCGCAATACCTATTGGGTATCTCCGAAGACATCACCGACCGCAAGCGGGTGGAGGCGGCGCTGGAGGCAAGCGAAACGCGATTCCGGGCCATCTTTGACCAAACGTTCCAGTTCATCGGCCTGATGAAGACTGATGGCACGTTGATCGAGGTCAACCGGTCGGCGTTGCAGTTCGCGGGTATCCGGGAAGAGGACGTGCTCGGAAAATTGTTTTGGGACACGCCCTGGTGGACGCACTCACCGGAACTTCAGAACCGGTTGCGTGAGGCCGTCCGCCAGGCTGCGGGCGGAACTATGGTTCGGTTCGAGGCCACGCATCCCCACCCCACCGGAGAGCTGGCGTATGTAGATTTTTCGCTTAAACCCGTTCGAGACGAGCACGGCAACGTGACTCTCCTGATCCCCGAAGGTCGCGACATCACCGAGCGCAAGCAGGTAGAAGCGGCACTGCGGGAAAGCGAGGAGCGGTATCGCAGCATTTTTGAGAACGCCGTGGAAGGAATTTTTCAGACTACGCTCGACGGGAAGTATGTTGCCGTGAATCCAGCGCTCGCATGCATGTATGGGTATGACTCGCCAGAAGACATGATCGCCGCGATCAGAAACATCGCCAGTCAGGTGTATGTGGACCCTGGACGCCGAGACGAGTTTATTCGCCTGATGCAGTCACAGAAGACAGTGAACGGCTTCGAGGCACTGGTGTATCGAAAGGACGGCGGCTTTATTTGGATTTCCGAAAATGTGCGGGCGCTGTGCGATCAGGCCGGGGTGCTGGTCGGATACGAGGGAACGGTGGAACATATTACGCAGCGCAAACTGACGGAACAGCGATTGCGCGACACGCTCGATCAGGTCCGCATGTTAAGCGGACGAGTCGCCACGGTGCAGGAAGAAGAACGAACCCGCATTGCCCGCGAGCTGCACGATGAACTTGGTGTTGGGCTGACGTGCCTCAAAATCGATCTCTCACGACTGCATACGATCGTGGGCAAGGGGGCCGGAGGCAGACCTCGCAAGAAGGTGGGGGACAAGATCAGGTCGATGGTCGAACTGATCGATACGACCATTGCCTCCGTGCAACGACTGGTGACGGAACTGCGACCGGCTCTTCTGGACGACCTGGGGTTAGTCGCGGCGATTGAGTGGCAATGTCAGGATTTTCAGACGCGCACCGGTCTTCCCTGCACCTGTGTGACCAGCGCGGACGATATCGCGATGGAACCTGCGCGGGCCACGGCGCTCTTCCGCATCTGCCAGGAAGCGCTCACCAACACAGCACGGCATGCCCAGGCCACGGCGGTGACGGTCATGTTAGAATCGTGGAACAACTCCCTCCGGCTGGTGGTGGCCGACAATGGTGTCGGGATTCCCGATACGAAGGTTTCGAATCGCCAGTCGCTGGGGTTGATCGGGATGCGGGAGCGGGTGGCGCTATTCGGTGGAGAGATCACGATCCAGGGCCATCCAGAAAAGGGCACGACCGTCACAGCATGTCTGCCACGTTGTCTATCTTGAACCTGAATCCATGGGAGGCCTCCCATGTTAAAAGTTCTGGTGGTTGATGATTCTCCTCTCTTCCGGCGAGGGGTGCGGGATCTCGTGATCGAGGGATTTCACGGCGCGAAAGTCGGCGAGGCCGGGAACGCCCACGAGATGCTGGACTTGCAGAGGCGGAAACCGTGGGACATGGCCGTGATGGATATCAGCATGCCCGGCATGAACGGCCTGGATGCGCTCAAACAAGTGAAACAGGAGTTTCCCGATCTGCCCGTGCTGATCCTCAGTATGCATCCGGAGGAGCAGTATGCGATCCGGATGTTCAAAGCCGGCGCCAACGGGTATTTGACCAAAGCAGCCGCTCCGGAGGAACTGGTCAAGGCGATTAAGAAGGTGCATGGGGGCGGCAAATATGTGAGCGCTGCGCTGGGGGAGGCACTCGCTTCCAGAGTCAATCTCGACGCCGAAAAGAGCCCTCACGATGTGCTTTCGGATCGGGAATACGAAGTCCTGTGCCTCATCGGCTCGGGGAAAACCGTCAGTGAGATCGCCGAAAAGATGACCCTGAGTGTCACGACGATCAGCACCTATCGCGCGCGGACTCTCGAAAAGATGCGCATGAAGACGAATGCGCAGCTGACCCGGTACGCGATAGAACAGGGACTTGTGGAGTAAGAGTTATGAGTTTTTAGTTTTTAGTTATGAATTTTTAGTTGTGAGTCTTGAATCTCAGATTTGACCACATCAGATCAATCAAAAATAAAACGTAGAACTCAACCTTTCGACTCAAAATCTTCCAACTCAACACTCCCGTCTCAGCATCCCTTCGCCTCTGTCGTACAAACCATGACATCGTGATGTGTGCGATTCGACAAGAAAATCCTGACTTTGTCGATAGGGTTCCTATGACGATTCGGCTATACCTCTGTCCGTACGAGCCGACGACCAGATCTCATATTGACGATGGCACTCTCCTCCAACACGTTTCGAGACGACGACCAGGCTGGCCAGTCAAGAGTCCCATTGACCTTCCCCAAAGAGGAGGATGTTATGGCACAGGCGGATGTCTCCAGGGTTGACTCAGTCATTTGCCACGAAGTCACCAGCCTAGTGTCCTGTACCTTTGATGAGCTGGTTCACAGGTTGCCGGCCTATTCGTGGGCGCAAGTGTTTTCGGCGGTGGATCGGCTCAGCCGGCAAGGAATGCTGACGGTCAGCCGCACGCGCTGTTTCGGTTACGTGGTCTCCGTCGGGCCGGCCCCTCCCACTCCCAAGCCTTCCCAAGACCGGAAGTGCCAAGCGTTGTTCGGTCGAATAAGCTGACTGCATGACGAGTGCTGTGAAAATGAATGTTCGGGAATAGGGATGTCGATGCGTGAACATATGTTACGACCCCGCAATGGAATCGTGACGTTCCCATAACAGTGAGCCGGTACGGTGCTGCCGCGTGACCGTGAGGTGGCATGAGGCTCAGATAGAAGTGAAAGGAGATCTGATGATGGCGAACTGCCAGAACGGTGAGAGAACGCGGGTGATGATTATGGAACAGGACTTGGACTTTGGGTTGAAACTTGCCGATTGGCTCGCAACTCACGGCTACCATCCGGTGTTTGTCAGGACCGTCGATGCCGCGATCGATGGGTTGAGCGGCTTCCGGCCGCAGGCGGTCTTTGTCGGACTCGGCTGCTTTGCGCCCGCGGCACAGATCGACATGTTTGAAATACTCCTCCTGATCCAGGCCATTTGTCCATCCACTCCGGTGATCATGATGGGGGATCAGACCAGCGAGGATCTGACGCATGTGGTGTTTCGCCAAGGGGTCCGCCGCTTTCTGGTCAAGCCGGTGGAATTCTCGCAGATCGGTGACGTGCTCCACTCGGAACTGAGCGCGGCAACGGTATAAGTGGTCTCATGTATCCCGAGGATCTTCTCATTGGCGCGAGCGGGAGCGGGCATGACCGTGTGTGTGGGTGGCGCTGTGTCTCCTGTGGTGACGTCGTCGAGCAGGTGATCGTTCAGAATCGTATGCGTGACTCCGGATTTTTAATGGCCGGCGTGTGGGGCATTCAGCGAGAATCGGGCTAAGGATCGAGGGGGAGGGCGCCATGGATGACTTCGTTCCGATCTGTTGTTTCTGCTCCAAGGTTCGAGACGATGCGAACATGGAAGTCGGTAAAGGTCCATGGGTGGATCTGAGCATCTATGCCATACGCCGGAAGTTGCCGCTTAGCCGTGGATGTGTATTCAGCCACGGCTACTGTCCCGATTGCGTCGCACATTATGACGAGCGGTTGGCAGCCTATCGTTCGAAGCCCGTCTGGGCGTCACTGAAGTCATTGGGAGAAGCGGAGCGTCGCCTCACGGGAAGAAGCGGTAGAGGACAGCGCAATATTGAGCGTTAGTTATACATAGGAGGAGAACTCGTCATGCCCAAGAAAACTCAGTCAGTCTCACAACCCACACAACGTGATGCAGGAAACTCAGTCGAATTACGGAGCAACGGGAACGCCGTTACGAACCAGCTCAATGGACATTGCCACGACGTCCATGCGCGCATCTCGGAGCGGGCCTACTTCTTATATGAGGAGCATGGCCGAGAGGAAGACCGTGCCCTCGAAGACTGGCTGGCGGCCGAACGACAGGTGCTCAATCATAGTTAGTCTGCCCCTCCGTGGAGGGGCGGAGCTGATAGCGAGGGCGCGAACAAAGATCGTCCGGCTTTTTGCGCATGCTATCGGCTATACGCCATATGCTCTTTTCTTTGGACGAGGGAGGTTATTCAGCATGGTAGACCAGGTGAAGGAGTCTCAGAACGGCATGAGCAATGGAAAGGTTCTGTCTGGATCACCAGGAATTGTGATGCTCTCTCCTTCGCTGCAGATTCTGCACATGAATCGCCAAGCTCAACTCTTGATCAGCGACTTGAGTGCAATTACTTCAGAGCCTCAACAACTGAACCATCGAACGAACGCTCTCCCTCAGGCACTTGTTAACCTGTCGCGTGAAATTCTCAGGGTGCTTCGAAACCGCCATGAGATGAGTGAGAAGGGGCAGTTTGAGATCCAGCATGTGGCTAACGGGTCCGGCAAGCCGGTGAGCATTCGCGGAGTGGGAGTGCCGAATGGACAGGGAGTCGAGCATGCGCGTATCCTGCTCTTCCTCACAGGAACAGGCGCCAACTATTCAGAACCTTACCAGATTGTTTGAAGCGGGCTTTGAAGGTGTAATAGTTCAACGTATTTCCGTTGTCATTACTTGCTTGTAGCGAGCGCTGTACCAGCGTGTGCTCGCGCGATATGTGAGCCGCGGCTGGGCCTACTACGTCAATCAGGCCAAAGAGTCGCTGGCCGGCCTTGATCGATTGGGCCGATTGGGAGAAGCGGTCGTCACGTATTGGAACAGCGGCGTTTGCAGAAGGAACGCGACGTAGCCCGACAGGCCATTGTGATGCTGAATGCGGATCTAGAACGTCGCATTGCCGAGCGGACCGTCGAATTGCAGGCTGCGAATAAGAACTTGGAACTCGAGCTCGAACAGCGTCAGCGAGCTGAGGACGCGCTATACCGTCTGAATACCGAGTTAGAGCAACGAGTGGAGGAGCGCACGCGCGAGGTCGTCGCGTCGCATCGTCAGCTGAGGGCGCTGGCCTCGGAGTTGACCTTGACTGAACAGCGGGAGCGTAAGCGGCTGGCCGCGGAACTGCACGACTATCTAGCCCAGATGCTTGCGCTGGGGCGGATCAAGATGAGCCAGCTTCGTCAGATGCTCGACCCTGCGCCGGCTGCCCTGCCGCTGGCCCGTGAGATCGATGGCGTCTTCGACAAAGCGTTGACCTATACCCGTTCGCTTATGGCCAAATTGGGTCCTCCCGTATTGGACGAATTGGGCTTACCGGCTGCGCTGACCTGGCTGGCGGAACAGATGCGGCTTCATAATCTCGCCGTGGAGGTCCGTCTGGAGAGCGATCCGGCGCCCTTGCCGGATGATCAGGCCATCTTATTGTTCCAATCGGTGCGCGAACTGTTGATCAACGTGGCGAAGCATGCCGGCACCGACCGAGCTACGGTCACGTTGCGCCTTGAGGACCACAATCGGCTGTGCATCGAGGTGCAGGATAACGGGCGGGGGTTCGACACGAGGGCCTTGGAAACACAGTCTGCCGGCGAACACTTCGGGCTCTTATGTGTCCGGGAACGCATGGAGGCGATGAACGGATGGCTCAGCGTGAACAGCACCGTCGGCCAGGGGACGACAGTCTGCTTGGCGCTGTCGCTAGGCAGCGATGTGGCCGACAGTTCTGAAGAAAATTTGTGTGAACGAGGGCACAAACTAGGGGCGCCATCAGGAGCGAGACATGACATGATCTAGAACCTCACTCGATGAACTCTATCGGGCGATT
>JBBRRN010000200.1:0-6757 GCA_038200685.1 Nitrospirales bacterium | reverse complement strand
GGAGTGCCGTCAACGCCAAGACGTTATCCGCGACCGCCACGGCCGCGACCGTCCCCGCCGTCACTTTTAAAAACTGTCTCCGTGACAAAAACATTTGCAGTACCTCCTCCAGTTGAGGGCTTTACCCAAGCCCACGAGACTCTACGTATTGATGCAGATCAGAAAATCAACCCCTCATTTTTCAAAACACTGCTTAATAAAGAGAGAAAATCAAACACATACATGGTAATTCTTTCATCACAGGCATCCCTTAACACGCAATATACGAACCAAACTAAAGAAATTTATTTCCTGGAAAGTGAGGTACATTAAGCTATTGAATAATTAGATTAAAAACAACTTGTATGGAACTGTTCATGATAGTCTAGTTATGTATTGTTGGGTACTTTATGTATCGTTCTGTGGATGCCCGTGCGATTTTATGAAATAAATAATAAATAAATCAAAAAGTTAATGACCATACTCACGCGTTACCTTTTCGTAGCGTCAATAAGTCTATGTAACAGAAATACAGGCCCTACCATCATGGGTCTCGCGTTTTAGAAAGGGCTATCTATATAGATAGCGAGGATGCTTCATTGTGACATCGACTACCACGTTGCCGCTTAACGTCCACGTAACAAGAATACAATACTCGTATTCTCGCAATGTTGTGCCCCGCGATTTCACATAACAGTGTACTCCCCCGCGGCAAAATGGCTCAGTGCACCACCCTTTTCTGGCACCTGAGCGCTCCTAATGATCGCGAGAATCGCATGTCTAATGGCTAGCGTGGATAGCAGGCTACAGCTTTACCGGATGCATCCTGTTACGGGCAGGGCGTCTACAAAATTGTTATAGTACAAGAGTCGATGACAGTGATGAGTTTGGTTGATTACCTGATCGCTTGACAGTTTCATTCCCGCATCAGTAAAATCCCACCCCTCTGAACGATTGTGATCGAGCGGGAATAGCTCAGTGGTAGAGCATCGCCTTGCCAAGGCGAGGGTCGCGGGTTCAAATCCCGTTTCCCGCTCCAATCACATCTCGTCTGTTTTTCGAGATACTCTCCTCTCCTCCTGCGTCAGGAGGGGGCGACTCTACTTGGTTCCTCCTGTTGAAATGGTTGTCCCAACCAGTCTGTGTACGACTGACATGCTTGAAATAGCCGCTACGTCGGTGGAAGAGGCCGTTCGTGATGGTTAAACGATGCCGATGTAGTTAAGGCGTATATAGAAGAGATTGCAGTCGTCCCACCTGTTCGGCCGCACGAGAGAGCTCGCTTGCAGTAAGCGGGGTTCGGCTATATCGTCCTTGATGGTAGAGGGCGATGACATCAGCCACCATGGGGCTGGCCGCCTTCCATTCCTGTTCGACCAGTCTGGCAAATTCATTGGCGGTGGCGGATGGAGGTTTGCGCACGCCGTGTTTTTCCACTGTGCGAACCATGCGAGTATAGAGATGGGCGATCGCAAGCTGTGGATGCGATGTCGGAAGATGGGTGGTCGCCCAGAGACCGATTCTATCCCGAAGCATAAGGAGAAGCAGGGCTAAGCCGACCACGACCACGCCTGTTATGAGTTCCAGCATGCCAGGCCGAAACGTCTGGGCCACATGCACCAAGCCGCGGAAGCCCTTTTCTATGGGGGCACTGATCAATGAACCCCAGCGGCTCGCTTCTTCACGCAGAGCATCACTACTGTCTCGCACTCCGTGAACGACTGCCAGTTGATCCGTCGCACTATAACGCACGAACAGACGGTCCCACTGTAATCGAAAAGATTCCCCGAGGTGGCGAACGGATTCCCAACGATTGGTGGCGATCAGTGTGTCGATGGTGGGGGTGGGATCCATGATGATCCAGCCTGAGGAAGGAAAATAGACCTCGACCCAGGCATGGGCATCTCGCTGGCGCACCGTGAAGTAGCCTCCATATTCATTCCATTCTGTAGCCAAAAACCCTGTCACCAGTCGAGCAGGAATGCCTATGGTTCGCAGCATCACAACCATCGCGGTGGCATAATGTTCGCAATATCCTGTTTTTCTTGTGAAAAGAAATTCCTCGAGCGGATGACTGAGCGTGGCCGTATCGCCTTCAAGGCTGTAGCGGTAATTTCCCAAGAGATGTTGGTGGACGGCCAACACTCGCCCGAATGGAGTCGTGGCTTCTTGGGTGACGCGATGCGCTAAGTCCGCCACCAGCTGTGATTCCTCAGGAACCTGAAGAAAGTGAGAACGGATAAAGTCAGGGTAGACCAGGGTCGATGCGGTCCGTTCGTCCTGTGCCAGGTGTGTCACGTGCGAGGTCACGGAGTATCGGATGCGGGACGAAGGAGGAGAGGGCAAGTACAGTCCACCCATGGTATCGGTCAGGACGGTAAGAAACTCGCCGCTCACTCGATCAGCGAATGGTGCGGCAAACAAGACAGCGGTATCGAGTGTTTCCAGCAGAATATCTTGGCGAATCGGCTCAGACAGGCTGCCTGGGGGACGGCTTCCAGTTGGGCGAACGAGGAATACTCTTCCTTCATCCACGGAATTCAGCGAGCGGCGACGGGTTTCGCTATGGTTCCATGATCGCCCATTGTACTGATCGTACGCGAGTCCTCTCAGGTAGAGCCGATCTTTTTCAACGGCGGGCTGGTCAGGCAATTCAACTCGCATGACAATCTGCGGATCTTGTTTGACTGACCCGATTGTTCCCAAGTCGACACGATCAGAAAACCCGGTCGTCCGCAGTGTTTCTCCGCTTGTTTTCTGAAACATTCCTGCGCCGATGCGAGGAATGAGAAAAAAAATAGTCAGCGTCAGCGCAATCGTCATGAGGGCCGTCCCGTTGGTCAACCAAAAGAACCGATGTGTGATGCCACTTGGAAATGCTGCGTGACCGCCTGCCGTGCCTGAGGGTATGACGCCGGCAGAGATATCGCTCGTTTCGTGGGTCAAGTGGTACAGCAAGAGCGTCCAGACAGCCGCGAGCAGATACAGTAGAAATATAGGGATAAACCATGCGTCGGTTGTTAGTGCCGCAGACGCCGAGATGGCCATAAGACTAATCGCGTAAAGATGCCGATAATCATGCCGTTGTTGAAGGGTGAGTAACTTGATGTCCAGCAGCACGACCAGAAAGTGGATACCAGCCGGGAGGAGGTCTTGTGACACCACGGTGAGATCGATCAGCAATATGAGAAAGGCGCCGATCAGCAGGACATTCCACAAGTTTGGCGAGACGGTGACCCGGGCCATTGCCCGACGAATGACCCCCTCCCCTCCTGCGCGAAGCAACGAGATGATAAGGATGATCACGGTGGGGAGCGCGAGCCAGAGCGGGACGCTCTGCGCGAGTACGAGCCCGCTGAATGCCGTGGCGGCGAGGAGAATGGAGCTGATGGTCAAGGCCCGATCAAAAAGCATGTGTCAATTCTTCAAGCTGTGTGGCACGGAGCACGCGATCGGCATGTACCATGCCTGCAGAAACCTCCTGATCCGACCACGGCACAACTGCCACCGTATAGCCTTGCTCGTCATTGTGAGTGAGCGGGAGGCTCTCGCTGTGATGGAGGCCACCAGTTCCGGGTAGCCGTCGTTCGCATAACGCCAACTCGCGCAGCATCGCCAAGAGGTGACCGGATCCCGACCCGAGTCCCGAGTCTACCGTTCCGGCAATCAGTCGCACAGGGTAGGCTCGCTCGGTCAGTTGTGAAAGCAGTGATGCCACGAATGTCACGCTCCGTTCGAAGAGCGCGTCGCATTCTTCGGGGGCCACGATTGACAAGATGACGGTGATCCGCCTTTGATCCTCCGCTTCTGTTTCCCGAACGATCAGCTGAGAGGTGCGGGCAGTGGTCATCCAATGAATCGCTCTGGAGTCATCGCCCGGTCGATAGAGGCGGAGGTTGTAGAGTTGGGTTCCATCTCCTCGTTGTGGGATGGATTCTCCTTGCCCCGCACTGACTAATTCATCGACGAATCGCAAGGTGAGCGGTTTGATGGGTGGGCTGACGAGCAGATGCGTTTCCGTAGGGTAACGCCCTTTCTTGAGGAACAGGCCGAAGGGGAACAGCGTTTGAGCTCGGGTGGCTTCAAGCCGGATCTGGCCCCGTTTCGTGGCAAGGAGTGGATAGGATAGGAGCACAGAACTCTGTGCCGGTAGGAGAGGGATCATGAGACCTCGATCGACATCGTTGCCTTCGACGACATCGCAGAAACGTAAAGAAAAGCTGGGCAAGTGACGATTGCGATTCGTGACTGAGAGTGTGAGGGAGGTCGGCTCGTTGGCGATGATGAGGTCGGGGACATGGCGGTGAAATTCCAGGCGCTTCAGGCAGTGCTCTGAGAGCAGTCCAGAGATCACGATCAGGCTGAGCATCATCGCAAAGAGCAAGTAAAACAGATTGTTACCGGTGTTGATGGCGGCGAGTCCGATCCCGAAGGTGAAGAGAAGGAACTTTGTCCCTTCAGATGTGAGACGGATCGACCGTTTCTGTGAGAGGCCTCGAATGAACGAGAAGGGTGAAGAGGCACGGAGGTTGAGGAATAGGTGCTTCACGCGCCTCGTGTAGCCGGTTGGCTGGGACATCCATCGCTGACTGGCTAGACTGGGACGGGGACGGTCTCGACAATGTCGAGCACCATACGCTCCGCCTGTTCGAAACTCTGTGTCCGCATGCCATGGGCTCGGTTCAGCATGACGCGGTGAGACAGTACAATTGGCGCCAGCTCTTTGATGTCATCGGGGAGGCAGTAGTCGCGCCCTCGGACGACGGCCAAGGCCTTGGCCGCTTTGCTCAACCCCAGCGCGCCGCGCGTGCTGACCCCTAAGGATAAGAGCTCACTCTGACGGGTGGCTTGCACAATCGCCAGGAGATAATCCGTCAGACTCTCTTCCATGTGAACCTGATCTACACGGGCTTGCAGAGCCAATACGTCCTGGGCCGACAGAACCGGATCCAGCATTTCAGCTGGGTGCAACGAATACGGACGGTTGAGCACCTTTCTCTCTTCCGTGAGCGTGGGATATCCAATGCAGAGGCGCATCAGAAACCGATCGAGCTGGGATTCGGGAAGGGGGAATGTCCCATGATATTCTGCAGGGTTCTGTGTGGCGATCACCATAAAGGGTTGCTCAAGTGGGTGCGTCTGATTATCAACTGAAATCTGCGCTTCACCCATCGCCTCCAGGAGACTACTCTGGGTCTTCGGTGTGGTGCGATTGATCTCGTCGGCCAGCACGACATTAGCGAAAATCGGGCCTGGGATAAATTCGAATCCTTGTTTTTGCCGATTAAACATGGAGACCCCGACGATGTCGGAAGGCAAGAGATCGCTGGTGAATTGAATGCGCTTGAACGAACAGCTCAATGATCGAGCCAAGCTGTGCGCCAGCGTGGTCTTCCCGACACCAGGCACGTCTTCGAGCAGAAGATGGCCCCGGGCCAGAAGGCAGACAACGGCCATTTCGATCACATGAGTCTTTCCCTTGATGACCAGCGCAATATTGTCCTGGATCGACCGGATGGTGTGAGATGAGTTCATGTTGGGATTAGTGGTCTTGATGGTTCAGGAATGCAGGATGATCTGACACGATCGAAGTCTAACAAAGGGTCAGTAGATGGTCAATTTTCACCTGAGTTTTTGCATTGACCACTCTGGAAAGAGCGGGTTGCAAGGCTTTGCGCCGGCGGGGCCATTCCCGTTCGAGCCTATTCCGGGACGAGGATCAGCATCCACGGAGGGTGTTCTTCGGCCATATCAGAAAACCGTCGAGCAGTACTGCTGGCGGGAACTCCTGGGAAGATGGCTCCACGGCGGATCTGGATGGAGCGAAAACGGTACGAGAGATCCTGCATCGGGAGAAGAGGAAGGACACGTGGAATCTCTTTTCGTAATGGACCGCAATCCGACAAATTCAGCGTGTCGCCGATCGTAAGGCGCGAAAGCTGCTCGAAGATTGGGCCGAACACGAGGGGGAGGTTTTCTGGCGTGAACGGCTGATTGTCCGGTCGATAACGGACATCGTCGAGTAGTTGCGCAAGAATTTCCCAGAAGACCTGGGTATCGACGGCTCCCAGGACGCAGAGGAGGCCTCGGCGTGCCATCAGGTCGAGCAGAGCGAGCGGGCCTCGAACTTCGAATTTCCAAGGGGGAAAGAGGAGTGCACGGCCTTCATGCTGGACTTCCAGTGCCGGTTCGCCAGAATAACGGGTCTGCTCGAACGTGCCTTTGGTCTGATGGAGATCTTGCGTGATGATGGACTCAGACAATCGGGTCGGTTCATAGGCAAACGTGGGTGTTGCGGGGGCCCAGCAAGTGGCGATCGTGTAGCGGGGCGCGAGCTTTTTAGCCTGATCGAGGCTACCCAGGTCGAATATGTCCTGGTTCCCATAGAATTGAAACGAGAGTCCTCTCCGAGATCGCAGGCCGTTGAGAGTTTCTCGCTCTGGATGGAGGGGGCCACCGAGTTTTGATCCTGGTTGAAGCCGGTCGAGCGCATGAAGAATCAATTCGCGCTGCCTGTGCTGCAGGGGGGCGACGTAGAGCTCAACCAGCTCTGTGGCGAAGGAGAGGTCGCCGGTTCCTAGATCGAGCAGGGAGGCGACGTCTGCGTCGAGTAAGAGGTCAAAGGGATTGGTGTGCGATTGGGCGAACGCCTCGATCTCTTTACTCTGCTGGAATGTCACAGGCCACTGGGGCGTCGGGCTTTCAAGGATGCCGAACCACACACAGAGGGCCCGTATGGCTTTGGTTGGAGGGAGCCCTGTGAGTTCTTTGAGTCGGG
>JBBRRN010000199.1:0-6764 GCA_038200685.1 Nitrospirales bacterium | reverse complement strand
GGGAGGAACGGGTGGAGCAGGTGGGTCCACCACCACCAAGAATCATCAATCCGCCGGGATCGTACCTGGTGGCGCGATCATTGAAAAGGACGCCGGCATCGATATTGAATCGTGGGAAACTGTCTCGGTGCTTTTGCGTCACCCGGATTTTACGACGGCAATCCGGACGACGGAAGCGATCGACGGGGTATTCGGCAAGGGGAGTGCATTGGCTGTGAATTCGGGGCTTGTTCGGGCGTCGATTCCGGCAACATTTCGTGGGCGGGTTGTGGAGTATATCGCCGCGATCGAAGGATTGGATATCAATGTCGATATGCCCGCGAAAGTCGTTGTGAACGAACGGACTGGCACCGTGGTACTGGGGGAACATGTTCGTATCTCTACGTGCGCCATTTCTCATGGCAATTTGACGATATCGGTGAAAAATACCGTCAATGTGTCACAGCCTCCCGCTCCATTGATTGGGTCAACTGGTGGACAGACGACGGTGACCGAAGATGTGCAAACGGAAGTAAAAGAGCAGGAGTCCAGACTCGTGGTGGTGGATGAAACGATTACGCTTGGGGAAGTGGTACGAGCACTGAACGCTGTTGGGGTGACGCCCAGAGACTTGGTTGCGATTCTCTCAGCGCTTAGAGCCGCCGGGGCTCTTCAGGCTAATCTTGATGTTATATAGATAAGCTTATGAAGTACATTGATATAATATATATGAGTGATCATGTATAGCGATATTAAGACGGGGAGCGCGATGGGTAATATGGCCGAGGCCCAGCTTGGCTTGTTGCGAGTTCCTCAAGTCCGCGCTTCGGGCCAGCAAGGGCAGGTGGCGAGCCTCAAGGATGCAACCCATGAATTCGAAGCCTACTTTATCTCACATCTGTTGAAAGTGATGAGAGAAACGGTTCCAAAGGGGGCACTGGAGAATAAGGGGGGGGGCTACTTTTATTCCTTTTATGATCAAGAAATCAGCAGGTTGGCTTCTGAAGCGGGGGGGATCGGCCTGGCAAAAATGATTGATGAATACACAGAAAAAAATGCTTCCTCCCTCAAGTTATCAGATCTTGCCGCCGATACTATAGTCGACAAGGATCATCGTCCCAGCGGCCTGAGGCTGCCGGAATGAATGTGTAGAAGAAAGAACTGAGAGGAGTCATCGTCATGCAGATCTCCGGTCACGGTAAACCAGATCATCTTGCGAAGATTCTGCTTGGGATCCAAGGAGCCGATGGTGTCAGTGCGAAGCCGCTGAGACCACAAGATGGACGCCAGGATCGTGTTCAGATCTCAGATCGAGCGAAGGAGATCCAGAGGATTAAGGCGTTGGCCGATCAGCCGGATGCCACACGGGAAGCGCGGATCGAGCAGATTAGTCGATCGGTCGACGCAGGCACCTATACGGTGTCAGGAAAACATGTTGCCGATGCACTGATCCGCCAGACACTCACCGACGCGGTTCTCTGACAGGTTAGGCAGGCACGATCAGAAGGCTGAAGGGCCGGGCCCGGAGCCCAAAGTCCTGAACACGGCAGCCTTTACACCACCTCGCACGTCTCGCAGGAATACATAACGAGACACATTTCACGGATAACGAGAGCTATGCAAGACAACGTGACAGCCCTCCAGCAACTCGATCACATCCTACGCCGTGAAGAAGCGCAGTGCGATGCGCTGGCACACAATATTCAACGAGAACGACAAGCCCTTCGAACGCTGAAATTGACGGACATGGCTGAGGTCAATCATCAGCGGGCCGGGCTACTGGATGATCTTCTCCTCCTCGAAGCGGAGCGGACGGCGTGGGTTGCTCGGTTAGCCGATCGTTGGAATCTCGCTCCGTCAGCCATATCCCTGAGCGTCATACTTGAACGGCTCGACGCGAGCGAAGCCCAGCGGTTGGAAACCCTCTATACAAGGATGGCCGGGAAGATTCGTGCGCTTCGTCACGAGATATCGGTGAATGCGGGCATCTTGAACGGCCTTCAAGCGTTCATCAGAAAAGGGTTGAACGTCATGCGTCAGACCACGGCTCCACTCGGACTCTATTCCGGATCCGGAGAGCCTGACTCTTGTGGCATGGGTGCGGTGATGTTTCGGCAGAAAGGCTAGAGCGGAGAATGGGAATTAATAGACTGGTCGACATCGGCAAATCCGCATTGTTCACCGCCCAGCAGGGTATCTCGGTGGCGGGACACAACATCGCAAACGTCAATACGCCAGGCTATTCACGGCAGCAGGTCAGTCTGGCCGAGAATAGGCCGGAGAACGGATCTCCGGGCCAGATCGGCACAGGTGTGCATGCCGAAAGTATTCGACGTTCAGTTGATTCCTTTGTCGATGCGCAACTCCTCGCCTCGCGTGAAAGGCTGGGAGAATTTACGGCTTCGAGTGATGCGCTGGCCAGACTGGAGCCGCTGTTTGGGGATGCCAATAATCAAGGTATCGGGGCGGGGTTCAATGAATTTTTTGATGCGCTTCAGGACGTGACGACCAATCCGAACGACTTGTCAGCCCGGACGGTGTTCCTCTCCAAGGCCACGGCGCTCGCTGGCCGGTTCAATCAATCCGCCTCGGACTTGACTGCGGCGCAGGGATTTCTCGACCGTCAAATCGGGCAGACCATCACGGATGTGAACCGGCTGACCAGCCAGATTGCAGACCTGAATACAAAAATTGCCGACGCTGAGTCCGGCGGACAGCAGGCCAATGATCTGCGCGATCAGCGAGGAGTGGCCCTCGCCAATTTGGGAGAGTTGATCGAGATCTCGTCGATCGAAGACGCCACGGGTCGATTGACGGTATCTGCCGGCCGTGGACAGGTCCTGGTGGACAAGGAGCGGCCCTACCAGCTGGTTGGCGTCGCCAATCTCAGTAACAATGGACTGCTTGATGTGCACTATGACGCAGGCGCGGGACCTACGACGAGTTTGAACCCTGTCATCCAAAGCGGGCGGCTCAAAGGGCTCCTTGACGTTCGCGATCAAACCATCCATTCGTTGAGGGCCTCTCTCGATACTTTGGCCTCGGAAGTAGTCACGCAGGTCAATCAACAACATCGCTTAGGATTCGGGCTCGATGGCTCCACCAATCAGAATTTCTTCGCGCCGACTGGAACGACCGCGAGTACGATTGCCGTCTCGTTGACCAATGTTCGGCAGATTGCGGCTTCCTCGACTGCGGTGGGAGTCCCTGGCAACAATGCGAATGCCCTGGCCTTAGCCGGCCTGAGGAGCACGGACTTCGCCTCGTTCGGCAATGTGACTTTTCAAGAGTATTACAGCACGATCGCCGGGAATTTTGGTTCGACTGCGCAGGGTGTCGAAAGCAATCTCAGTGCACAACAGATTCTTCACGAGCAATTGACGTCCCAACGTGCGTCCATATCGGGTGTATCGATGGACGAAGAGCTCGCCAACCTCCTGCAGTATCAAAGGAGTTTTGAGGCAGCCTCACGCATGATTGTCATCGCGGACGAGTTGTTTCAAACTATCTTATCGATCAAGCGATGAGACCGCTCGAACGGCCAGGGAGCGACGAGGTAGAGGAGCCTGATCATGCGAGTCTCTGACCAACAGTTCTACGGTTCGACGGCGGGGAGCTTGCAGCGCATCAAGGAACATATTGTCCGCGCGCAAGAGCAGATCGCCACCCAGCAACGTATCGCCAAACCTTCCGATGACCCCAGCATTTTCGGACAGGTCATCCTTGAGAAGTCCGCACTTTCCGACAACGATCAATGGACGAGAAATATTCAATTCGGAACCGCGCGTGTCGCGGTGGCCGACCAGACATTGGGGGAGGCGCAAAATCTGATCAGCCGCATACGGGAGCTTGCGGTACAAGCACGGAGCGACACGACATCTGCGCAAGGGCGGGTTACGATTGCGCAGGAGGTTCGCCAACTGCATCGGCAATTGATTCAACTTGCGAATGCGGAAGTCAGCGGGCAACCGGTGTTTGCCGGAACCGCAACCGGTGCACCGCCATTTGTGTTGGGCGCAGGCGATGCCGTCACCTATCAAGGCAATAGCGAAAGTCAGTCCATTGCGGTCGCCCCGAACCAAACCACACAGATTGTGCTCCCTGGCGATCAAGTGTTCGCGGGGGCCACGACTAATATCTTTACCGATCTGAGCAACTTGCTCGTCGCGTTGGAGACGAACAACGGAGCTGGAATCGAAGTGGGCATCGGCAATCTCGACCGCGCGGTCGATCAGCTGAGTGTTGCGCAAGGGCAGATTGGTGCCATTGCCAATCGTCTCGATACGGCTCACGGGTCGTTGCTGGTTGTGTCCGCGGCCATTCAGCAAGCGCTCTCGGATCAAACAGACACAGACATGGCCACGGTCCTGACGGAGCTTCAGATGCAGCAAACAGCATACCAGGCCACCAGTCAAACATTCTCACGGCTGTTTGATTCATCGCTTCTGAACTTTCTCCGCTGATAGTCGTTCTGAGGTTTCGAACGCGAGCGCCGATACACCAGTGGAATAACTCGGAAGGATTGGACTGCACGGATGCTCGTCCTGACACGCAGACGCGGTGAAGGTGTCGTCATCGGTCCTGACATCCGGATCGTGGTGCTGGGAATTAAGAATGGACAGGTTCGCCTGGGCATCGAAGCGCCGCGCACGATCGAGGTGCATCGTGATGAGGTCTGTGTCAGGATTCAGGATGAAAACCAACTTGCAGCACGTTCGCCGGTGGTTCCGTTGGATGTCTTCCGGCGACTGTTACGCTCGAAAATGGCTTGAACCTAAGGAGCTGTTGTTATGAATGTCTCGTCAACTCGCTTTGGTGTCATGACTGTCCCTGCTGAGAAGTTGTTGGCCTTCCCGTCAGGGCTATTAGGGTTCCCAGAATGGACCCGTTACGTGATGCTTGATCATGATACGGATGCCCCATTCAAATGGCTGCACTGTGTGGAAGAAGCGTCCCTTGCGTTTGTGGTCATCGATCCCGCGTTGTTCAACCAGAACTATCACGTGACGATTTCTGAAGAGGCCCGTTTTGAAGTGGCGGGCAATGAGACCGACGAACTGAGCCTTGTGGTGATTCTCACCATTCCATCGGATGATCCGTCCGCCGTGACCGCGAACCTTCGTGGCCCGCTCCTCATGAACCCTCGCACGCGACTCTGCAAGCAACTTGTTCTTACTGAGGACTATCCCACTCGATATCCGGTGTTTTCTCCCTCGATACATGCTGAAGGTAGCCTGATTTCTGCCTGTGCTGAGGCGATTCCGGACTAGCTCGGGAAGCGTGAAAGGTAAGGCGTGAGGCGTGAGGCGTGAAACGTAGGACTGCCGAGTGCAATTCCTCCGAAACCTTTGACATTTAACGCGTCACATTTCACGAGCTTTTATGCAGCGGGCCTTCTGTTGTCGAGTTGGCGACGGCTCCGCTTTTCAAGAACTTGAACAAGTCGGAACACCGCCTTTTCAAGCTGTGTATAAATCATTGGGCCTTCGACCAGCGTACCGAGTCGCCCAAGCGCTTCCAATTGTCCGGCGGATAACACAACCTCCGATGCAGAAAGATTGTTGGCAGTCCCTTTCAGCGCATGCGCGGCCTGCTCGACGGCATCTTGATCCTTCGCGGCCAAGGCCATGCGGATTCCCTCCAACATGGTTTCATAGCGTTCAAGGAACAGCTCCACCAGATCTTCTAATAGCGCCCTATCCCCTCCGATGTTTCGTAACGTTGCCGCAGCATCGAAGATGACCGGTAGCGCCTCAGTGTCCGTTCCATTCTCACAGCGTTCTGCATCGCTGGGATAGGTAACCTGTGGATGAACGGATGGAGGAATCCATCGCTCGAGAACTCCCTTGAGATCGTCTTTCCGTATTGGCTTCGTGAGGTAGTCGTCCATACCGGCCGCGAGACAGCGTTCTCGATCTCCACGCATAGCATTGGCCGTCAAGGCGACGATTGGAATATGGGGTGTTTCGTGGGAATCGGACGCAGCAGACCCTTGTTCAGCCGCTTCACGCTGACGAAGGAGTTTGGTTGCCTCGAATCCATCGACAATGGGCATCTGACAATCCATCAGGACTAAGGCATAGGAGCCTCTGGCCAATGCCGCCAAGGCTTCTTGGCCGTTTTCCACGACATCCGATTGATAGCCGAGCTTTTCCAGAATACGAACGGTCAGTTTCTGATTGATCAGGTTGTCTTCTGCCACTAGGATGCGTGGCGCCAATTCTAATTCTGCGAGGGTATGTCGTGTAATGAGTGCCGGTGCAGGCACTGTATCCATCGCAGGCTTCCGCTCATTCACGAGTTCCGACACTCCCAACACGGTTCTCAAACAGTTCGAGAGTTGATCGTGGCGGACGGGTTTGGTGAGATACGCGACGAACCCGGCTTGGCGTGCCAACTCTGCGTGCCCTCGCTGAATGAGTGAGGTGAGAATGACAAGACGGACGAGAGATCCGACAGGATGAGCCTTCATCTCCTTGGCAAATTGTAATCCATCCTTACCAGGCATCAACATATCGACAATGGCCACATCGTACGAGAGGCCCTTCTCTGCTTGCTGCTCGAGTAGTGCAATGGCTGAGTCGGCATCTTGGGCTTGATCGGCGACCATACCCCATCCCGTGACTAGATGATGAAGAATGACTCTGTTCGATTCATTGTCATCCAGGATCAGGACGCGGCGTCCAGTCAACTCGGCCGACGGCATGATGGCCAGAGGGCACATCGTTTGTTTGGCAAAGTGTGCGGTGCACCAGAAGGTACTGCCATGCCCAGGTCGACTGACG
>JBBRRN010000198.1:0-6797 GCA_038200685.1 Nitrospirales bacterium | reverse complement strand
GTTTCGGCTCACGGTGGGAGACCAAGTCATCGTGCATTTTGTGAACAACCTCAATCCTTCAGGTTTGACTCCAGAGGCGAATGTCTCGGGTATTCACTGGCATGGCATCGAGTTGAACAATCAAAGTGACGGCACGGAAGTGACACAGCCTGCAGTGGCTCCAGCAGGCGGTACCTTCGACTACAAGTTCACCGTAAGACGGCCGGGGATTTTCTGGTACCATCCGCATCATCACGCGTCGACCAATCAAGTGGCCAAAGGACTCTACGGGTCGATCATTATTAAAGATAAACAGGGGTATGAGACAGCCCTCCAGAATCAGGGCGTGATCCCTTCGGCAGCGCAAACCAAAACGCTGGTGCTCAGCGACATCACGGTATGCGGCGCTCCGGGGAGCAACCCGGCCACATTTGATGACACGGTGCTGCCGCACGTCAGTGGCATTCACTCGTGGGCGATTAACTACCAAAATCATCCTTTGACTCAGTCCCCGCGCATCCTCTGCGACGATGATCCGCTTGATGCAAATGGAAATTATGTGCCAGGTTTTTATGGTGCCGGAGATGTTCCGAACATTCAATCTCCCAGCCTGACTGGTCGTATGAGTGAAGGGTTTACGGTCTTGACCAACGGCGTCAATGTTGGTGCGAGGGCGGGAACTCCTAAGGCGCCAGGCGCGCTTGCAGTTGGGGCGTCGACACTTGACGTCCAGGCAGGTCAGGGGCTGCGGTTGCAGATCGTGAATCCCTCAGCGGTCCGCTACGTTCGCCTCCGTTTGACTACCAACGGCGGGGATAAAGTCGATCTGGTTCGAATCGGTGGAGAAGGGGGGCTGCTCAACGAGGCACATGTTGAGGGGGGCAGTCCTGATGGTTTTGATACGCAGTATGGGCGCGGCGAAATTCTGCTCCCGCCCGCAGGTCGTGCGGATGTGGTGGCGAATATTCCGAGTTCCGTAGCGCAACACTCCGTGCTCACCCTCTGGACCGAGGATTACCAGCGAGTGGAAGCCACATACTCGTGGACTCCGACGGTGCCGGTGATGCATCTGAAGGTGGCAGGTCATGCGCACACTCCGCACGGAATTGCGGGCGGTACGGAGCTGCTTGCGAGTTTGGGGGCGCAAGCGAAGGTCAAGGTTCTCCATATGGTAACGGGTGGTCTTGTCCTTGACAGCGGCGAAGCAGGGTCGGTGGATAAGGACATCAAGTTTACGTTCTTTACCAACACGGGTGCTTTTGAGGCGTCGATTGACGGTATCCCGATGCCGCGTGATTTCAATGGTATGTCCGGCGGCAATCCTTTTTATCTGGAATCGGCCCGTCATGCAGTCCTCGGCAATACGATGGAGCTGACGGTGACCAATACGACGGGGGCGCACCATCCGTTTCATTTGCATGGATTTTCGGTGCAGCCGATCACACTGACCCCACGAACAGGAACAACCGGACCGTCATACACGTTCCATCATGAGTTTCGGGATATCGTGGATGTGCCTGGGAATTACACCCTCACGTTCCGGGTCTCCTTGGACGATCGCAAGAAACAGGACAATTCGGCCGGTGGAGCCATAGGTCGGTGGCTGTTTCATTGTCACATCCTTCCTCATGCCACGTTCGGAATGATGTCGGAGCTTCACGTCCACGGTACGCACTGACCCTGGAACGCCATGCGTCAACACAGATGAAACACTTGAAACCCCTAAAGGAAGGCTCTATGAAAACGCGATACGGTATAGTGACTTTGATTAGTTTGCTGATTGGGTTGGGCACGGCTGGCGTGGCCCAGGCACGCCCTACCCATACAACCCCGGTCGTGTCATTCGAGGCTGGAGACAATCCGGGAAACTTTTTTACATGTATAAACACAGGCAACTCGAAATCACTCGGGTGTGTGCCTGCAACCCCTGGACAGAAATCCCTCGCCGTCATTGCTCCTGGAGAAACGGTGGGATTTCCCTCGTTTAGCGGAGAAGCCAGTACGATCCATACGGCGGTGAGCTTGCTTTGGCCCCATGGTACCCAAGGCATGCCCTTCAAGACAGCCATCGATTTTCGCCACCCGGCACCGGGAGGGGTGGCCACGGTGACCTTGAGGGATCCAGGACTCTACGTCTTCATCTGTGACATCCATGTCTATATGTTCGCGGCTGTCATCGTGGATGATCCCAAAACCAAGGTAAACGGGGGCTTAGGATTGGATCTTGGCAGACAGATTACACTGCTTAACGGCATTACGGTCCCGACATACAGTGATTTGGCGGTCCGCCTCTTGCGCACCTTCTTTATCCTCACGGATCCAACGAATTGGAAAGATTACACCAAGACCGAGTGGACACCAGTCTTTCCGGCTGTCCCGGTGATTGTGTACGATGTGCATGGGACCAGGATTGATGTTCCGGATCTCTCTGCGGCGCTTGGGATTGGCACAGTCCTTCTAACGCTTCCAGAAAATAAATTATTTAGCCCGACAACACCAGCGGTGGGTGAAATCTGGGTCGACACCCAGTTTGAATTGACGGCGAAGAAGTCGAAGCCGGGGACGGCGACGGCCATCGACGGAGAGACATGGGGGTTGACGAAGAAGATTGCACTCCCAGCGACCGATATGAACCATCCTCACAACATGTGGACGGATCGAAATCAGTCGGTGATCTATCAGACCCAATGGCTCGACGAGAGGTTGACGGTGTTTAATAGAACGACCGGCGCATTCGTGCGTGAGCTGAATGCCGGTCCCGCCCCCTCACATGTGATGACGAGAGCCAACAACGACCAAGTGCATGTGGCACAGAACGGTAGTAATTTCGTGCGGGAGTTTAACGATCTGGCGGGCTCAGGTGGTCTCAGCCCCAATGCATTTATTCGGGACATCCCGATGGGATCGGGGGGCGCAGACGTGTTTACCGCCGCCCATCCTCATGGTCATTGGATGAGTTCTACTGGGGATAAGATGGTGACGCCCAACGAAAATCTCAATACGTCGACGGTGTATAATTTCCCAGGCGGTGCAATCGAGAAAACACTTCCCACAGGACATGTACCAATCGCCACGGGAATGATGCCGGATTCAACCAAGTATTACGTGGCTAATTTTCTTGACTCCACCATAACGGTCATGGATATGGCCACCAACCAGGTGAAGAAGACGATTAATTTGATCGCCAACTACAACCCAATCCCAGTACCTGGAACGGTGGTGCCGGATCCGGAGACAGGCATTACGTTTGTCGGCGCCCTGCCGATTCAGACGCCTGTCAGTCCGGACGGAACCAATATGGTCACGGCCAATACCTTGACCGCCAGCATTACGGTGGTTGATACTCGGCATCTACTGCCGAACGGTAGCGTGAATCCGAATGAAGACAAGGTCGTGGCGATGTTGCCCTGTGATCCAGGCTGCCATGGCGTGCAATATGGTGCAAAGAATTTGACTAACGTGCAGGTACCGACCAGCCGCTATTATGCCTATGTTGCCAGTAAGTTCAGCAACGCGTTGATCGTGGTGGATCCAGATCCCAATGGGGACGGCAATCCGAGCGATGCCGCGGTGGTTGGGCGCGTGTTGCTGGCTGGGTCGGCCGCTGTGCATGACGATACGGTGATCGGCAATGCGGGCATGGGTGGCCAAGGCGTCCTGCCGGTTCCGGTCATCTACAACGGCTGGGTGCAGCAATGGGTTGCGAACTGCGCGACCGCCGACTGTATCACCTGGAAGAACGTGCTGACTACCAAGCAGAAAAGTCCTCTACCATAAGTAGAATTCGAGATTGAGCCGGCCAGGAGCTTTGGCTCCAGGCCGGCATTGAGGGGTGGAAATGGGGTCAGCATTGATTGAGACTGTGACGATGGCAGGAGCGGGGTCGGAGGATGTTTCCTGCCTACACTGCCCGCTTACAGAGTCCCTGATGGAATAATGGTTCTTCTCTCATTCAGTGGGAGGTTTGCCGATGCAAAGCCCGGGTGGCAAGTATGTCGTCACAGCGAACGTGTTGACGGCAATCCCGCCGATGCCGCCATCGCTTGAAGCGTGCTGTTGACGGACGCGAATCAGTCCTCAGACGACTTCCATTCAGACGGAACAGTTATCGGGAATGCGGGGATGGGCGGACAGGGCGTGTTGCCCATTCCGTTGGTCTACAACGGCTGGGTCCAGAACCTGCCCGCCAAATGGTGTGCGCAACTAACGGACCAGCAGAATAGTCCGATCGGCAATCTTCCTTCCCGTAACTGTCCAATCCCATAGGGGTTTTTTCAGGCTGCCGGGATTACCCCGGCAGCCTCACATAGCGGCCTAGCCAAGAACCCGGTGACGATGGCTCAACACCATCGCCCCGGGTTCTCTGGTTTTGTGGTTACGTCGCTCACATTATTTACGACGGTTCATCGCGAAATCATATAGACTGAGCGAGGGGCCTGGGCACACATTAGAAATTAACAGAATTAAGATCAGTTCTTGCTTTGCACGAAGGTGAAGGCGAAATGATTCACATAATACCCAAACCTCTGCATTCCCTGTTCGGTTGATCCCTTCTGTCGTTCAAAATTTCCTCGTGAGTATCAATACATAGATAGGCAGGTCTGCACAATCGAGGTCTTTGGTCTCTATCTTGCAGCCTCGTTATTGACATTCTCAACACTGTGGCCATGTCAGTGATCAATGATCAGTACCCTGTGGACCATTCCCGATATCCCATCCCCTGCTTCACCTGAAAGGCCTGAGAACATGTGTCCGTCACAATCACGTTTGGCGCTCCTCCTGGGCCTGTTGTTTGTCGCAGGACTGGCCGGCTGCGGACAGGCTTCGTCTAACAACGTGTCAAGTCTTGAGTCCCACGCAAGCGTGAGCGAGTCGCCTCTTTCTAAACAGGGTCCATCACCAGGCAACAACTCATTGACTTCTGTCACTCCAACGACGAACCACGCGTCTATTGCCTCAGGGAATAAGACAGATATCGTGGCAGGAAATGGGACAGACCCAGGCAGAGATAGTCCTCGTGCTGTACCTATCCCATCTAATCCGGCAGATTCACCGGAGCCCCTGCTCGTGCCAACATGGATGGCCAAAGAGCTCGACTCGCCCGATGTCGGCACCCGACTCCGTGCCCTGGATACGTGGGTACAGTCAGCGCCCCCAGGATCGGTCGATCCGTTGATCCTGGCCTACGAAGATAAGGACGAACGAGTCCGGGCGCGGGCGATGGAATTGATCGAGCAAGACCAGGAACGGACGGCTGATGCAGAGCAGTCAGACGAGGGAACGGATGACACAAGCGGGGAAGCGGAAAACACAAACGGGATAACAGGGGCAGGAGATACAGAGACACTTGGGAACAATTGGCGATTGATCCATTGAAAAAATGAATCAGTTGAAGACACCGTTCAGAGCCAATCGCGAGACGCTTCATGAGCGAATGGCGACCAGTGTGCCGAGCAGCAGTCAGTCTGGGCCGTATCAACACAACCAGCGAGGGAGGTGGCTTCGAGTCCGTTCCTGCGTTTTTAGTCGGTGCATTTGTAACACTATGGCCACGCGAAGGATGGTTCCCCACATGAAGGAAGTTTCTATGCCTTTCGCCTGAATATTGGCGATTGCAGCGCACGTGTTCTTCAATCATGCAGATTAGGGTCTCTACCAATCTAAACTCAAACCCACCAGCCTGTATCCTGAGCCGCTACAATTGCTGCACAAGCCTCGATCTGAGCCGTCCTTTCTGCTTTGACACCACAAAACTCCCTATGGTAAAGTCCGCGGAACTGTTGATGTTCTAAGCTTTTCCACTCATTTTCCTTAGGACACATTGTATGAATACAATGGGCAAGCATGTGATCATTGTAGCCGGTGCTGGACCAGCCGGAATGGCGGTGGCGAGTTCGCTCTCGAAGGCCGGCCATGAGGTCATTATTCTGAATCGCGATATCAAGTTCGGTGGGTTAGCTGAATACGGGATCTTTCCTTCAAAACTTAAGCTGCGTGGTGGTCTCAAGAAGCAGTACTGGGAATTGATTGCGAAGCCGAACGTTCACTATTTCGGCAATGTCTCAATCGGCAATGGTAAGGATCTTACCGTTGAAGAGGTTCGAAACCTTGGCGCCAACGCGGTGGTATTTTCTATCGGTGCGCAAGGGACCAAGGCGATCGGTGTGGAAGGGGATTCTGCCAATGGAGTCTTTCACGCAAAAGATGTTGTGTACCACTTTAATCGACTGCCCGGTTTCGGCGATCGACCGTTCGATATGGGTAAGCATGTGGCCGTCATTGGTGCCGGCGATGTGATGGTCGATATCGCGCATTGGCTGGTTCGCTATAAGAAAGTCGAGCGGGTCACAGCCATCGTGAGGCGTGGGCCTGCCGAGCGAAAGTACAATCCGAAAGAAATTCGTGCGGTGTGCGCCAACATGGATGTGGACGGGATCACCAAAGAGGTGACTCGGATTAAAGATCGCCTTGCCGCGGTCGGCCAGAATGCAGATGACGTACTGAAGGGCCTGACAGATGAGTTTACGAAATGCGAGCCGAAAGTCAGTGAAGCGAGTATGGGCTTCAAGTTCCTTGCGTCTCCCAAGCGTATTCTCGTCGATGGAAACAATCGCGTGCGTGGCTTGGAGATGGAAGACAACAAACTCGATCCAAAGGGCGAGGACACCGTCGCGGTCGGACTGAAACAATATTATGAATTTCCCTGTGACTCCGTGGTGTTTGCCGTCGGGGACAAAGTCGATGAGACGGTTGGATTGCCGTATAAGAGCGGCATGTTCATCACAAGTCCCAACAAGACCGGGAACGATCCGGACGAT
>JBBRRN010000197.1:0-6874 GCA_038200685.1 Nitrospirales bacterium | reverse complement strand
CTTCTGATGTAACCCAAATGCATCCCTTATGGGCCTCAACAATCCACTTGGCGATAAAAAGACCAAAACCAAGGCCTCTACGGTCGTTAATTGTGAGCTGCGAGAACCTTTCAAAAATTTTAACCTGTGCCTCTTCCGGAATCCCGGACCCATTGTCGGTTACCGAAACTTCAACCTGAGTCCCCTGTTTCCGTGCCGAAAGCTTAATGGTGCCTCCATTGGGCGTGAACTTCAGTGAGTTTCCGATCAAGTTGGACAGCACCTGAAGAATTCGGTCGTGATCTACATTGGCGAATATCGGCTCAGTGGATGTGTGGATGGTCATTGAAAAAGACTTACTTGAAACAACCGGAGCAAATAGGTCGACACATTCTTGTAGCAAAGCGCAAAAGTCGACATTTTCCAGCTTAAGTTTTAGCTGGTCATGTGCCATTCGCTCTACGTCAAGGAGATCGCTAATCATCCGGCTCATGCCTTCGGCGGCCTGCTCGATTCCTCCAAGGTGCTTGAAAAGACTCACTACGTCCACCGCGTCTTTAGAAAGTCCTCTCCGTATCAGACCCGCGGCGATCGAAATAGCGACGATGGAATTTTTCAAGTCATGACTGACAATTGCGAGAAAATGATCCCGCGTAATGAGCTCTAGGTCGACGTGGACTCGTTCTTCGAGAAGTGCGCTGTTCGTGTTTTTACGCTCCTTTTCAAGGAGAGCTTCGGTTTCGGCGATCAACTGCTTTTGATCGCGTTCCTCTGTCCGAGCACGATCTGCTTCTCCGCGCTCAACAGCTTGGGATTTGTCAGACCCTTCGCGCTCGCGAACTAAAAGTTTCTCGTCCAGTCGTGTAGGTGAAATGCCAGTGACTTCACGCTGGAGATCCTTTGCGAGGTCCACTTCCTCACGTTGACTTTCACGAGCTTTATCGGCAGCAAGCCGAATAGAACGGAGCTTCTCACTTGTCTTTTCTTCGACCTCCTGAGTTTTTTGTTCGAGATGCTCGTCAGTTTTTTGCCGCTCATCCTCCAAGGTTTTGTCCGTTTTGTCGCGCAGTTCTTGGGAGGATTCTTGTTCGTTAGTTTCCATATGTCTAGGCCTCGCTTTCTGTTCCCCAAAAATCAATAGCGTCCACAGGGAGGCAATTTCATCAAAGGCATGTGTGAAGATGATGAACGAGGGAGACCGAAGAGTTCCCCCATTCTAGGAGGATGCGAAGGACGGCGCAAGACCATGTGGAGACAGGTGAGAGCTTTGCGCTCTACCCCGTCCCATAAAATGCCCCCAAAGGGTTCACCAGGATTGAACCCAATGGTAAAGCTGGCGACAAGCCGCTCTAAGAAAGGCGTTCAGCTATGTTGCCAAGGGTTTGTGTGGGCTGATTCTCCACCAAACTGAATTACAGAGTTCGTTACTCTTCCCACCTCAGATGCCCCATGCAACCATTTCCTTACCTCGCTCTTGCGCCTTGATTTTATCCCTCCTACAATACATCCTCCCTGAGAGGCCTCAATGCGCTTCACAATCCGCCCCTTCCGTCGCTTCCCCGTGCAATGCTCTGTGACCTACAACGCCGGACCATTTCAGGGCCAAGGCACCGTGTGGAATCTTTCCTGTGCCGGATGGCGTCTCTCAGGAGATCTGCCCATGCGATCTGGGGAAACTCTCTCACTCACCGTCACGCTCCCGAATGAGCAGCACATCCTCATTCCCCAAGCCGTTGTCCGGTGGTCACGGGGCCAGGAGTTTGCCGTGGAGAATCTAGCGATTGAACCACACACACGGGCTCGGCTTCAGCATTATGTGAAGTGGTTGGTGCAGGAACCAAACGAGATCGGTCCATGAATGAAGTTGCCCTATGTTGTTCCAATTCATCATCTCTCCTCTTCTCGATGATCTCTCTTGCAGGACTACAAGACGGTCTCGTAGCGGTCTCGCTCGCAAAGGAGCAACAGATGTCTGACCAGCCTGGGCTCACACCCTACACATCGACCAAAATTGAATGGTTGGCGTTAACAGTGAACTCTCAACTTCAGTATGAGCGATATGCGAATGATCCGTATGAGGTGTTCGTCGTTCAGGCGGATCACGACACCTTGCAGATCTTCATTCGGTATCTACCCGCTGTTTACCCCCGGCCACGCGCCGGCGATCCACGGCCATTCCCCGCCGGCGACCCCGAGGCCATGAAGCGCAAAGTTAAGACAGCTCGGGAAAAGATCATGACTTCGGCAAAACGCTATGGGTGGGACACATGGGTGAAGGAGCCGGTCGAATCGCCTCCGCCTTTAAAGAATAAATGACACTGGAGTGCAGGGTCGAGTGTGCCCGACTGTCCCTTGAACAGTGCAGTCTTGAGGTGATCTGGATTTAAAGTTTTCGTGACGTTGTCACTTCCAACGCGCGGCTTAACTCGAAGAGTGTATCGCGCCAGGAAATGATTGCATGTTGAGTAACCGGAGATCCGGGATTTGCTCTGGATGCGGGATAAATGCCATCTCCGCGACGGCCATTTCACCTCGTTCGCTCGTCGCCATGATTTTGAGCTCATATGTGTCCACGGGAATACGGCGATGGATGTCTTCCGGCACTGACGTGAGGCGAAGAAATGAAGATCCGTCATGACCTAAAAAGAAACTGAATACATCGACAAACACGGCATCCAAAAATTGCGGGTCCTTGGTGGGATGAATATTGAAGTTTGTCGACCCGACCCGGTCATGCCTCAGCTTCAAATGGCTGCCAACAGCAGAAACATTCGGCGGCTTCTTTTCCAACGACATCAGTTTCACTTCTACGTTCCTGAGGGGCACATCGTCACGATTGATCAAGGCAATGCGATAGGTGTACAGTTTTCCGCTGGGGTGCACAGTCTGAGACTGATCGATGCCTGAATCCGCCTGCACCCAGGGCTCTCCCTCGCAAATCATCACAGACAATTTGCCATGTTTTAAATTCGGTCGCAGGTATAAATGAACCGCCCATACACAGAAACCCGCAAACGCAATCCAATATATCCATGAATCGATGGACTTATCCGCCAGCCATGATGGGACATCCTCAATGCCGAAGTAGAGGGACCAGGCTTCCACATTGGAGCGGGCGTGCCGAGGGGTGACGGTCGACAGCAACATGAGTAACCCGCACACCAAGCTTGGGACTGATTGAAGAAGCCATTTCCAGTACACTCGCATGGCATGCTCCCTTTGATTTTTTCAAGAGTAGGCGGTTTCTTGGGAAGTGGCAAGTCAAACATCATCGCACGAGAGGCCATAGAATCAGCCGGGGAATAGAAACAGCAACGCTGCAGCGGGAGGTCGTCGCGATGAACGGTATCAATGACGGATACGTGAACCACTCTCTATGAGACAGGCCACAGTGGGTTGCTGAAGCAGCCTTGCTCTCCGCAAAGACAGATCGCAGCAAACCTTCTCATCAACCAACAGCTGAGAGGACTATGTCAACAATCCACCTTAGAGTCCTGCAAGTCCACAGTAAGTGAAGTGGGCTGAGGTCGAAATTGCGCGGAGCCTCGTGCTTTCAATGGCGCAGGCGTGCTTGCGGAAGAGACTTTGCCGCATTCGGCAGGATGAGCCCCACGGAAGTCCCTGTGTGAATCCGCCACGACCGTATGCGAAATGACACGACGATTCGGAGAGCTCATGGCACAGAAGAGTGGTGATCGTCTTGGGGGTGACGGTCTCGAAGCCGCCCGTGGTGACGACCAAGGTAGAAACCATTCGCAACCCAAAGTACAGCAATTGGAACAGTAGCGAACGCCGTTTCGCCGATGGTGAGCCCCGCCGATTGCAAAGCGTTGGAGAACCAACTACTCGCCATGTCGCCGCCACGGTGCACGACCGTATCGATCACGTTCTTCGCCTGGTACTTTTCCTCCTTCGACACGACCGTAAACAACGTCTCTCGAGTCGGCTTGGCAATCGCAAACTCTCCGGCTCGCCGCAGGACACCGAAGACGACCAGCACGGCTAGAATCGGCGCCAGGCCGAAGACGGAGAACCCGACGACGTTGAACGCCGGGACGAGGACAAGCATCGCCGTCACTCCAAGTCCCGCAAGCAATCGTCCTGTTAGAAAAACCTGCGCGAGGACCGTCAGACCGTTTACGGCGAAATCGACCCAGGCGAACAGCTGGGTGCGTTCCTCAGCGCTGCCCACCACTTGAGGCACGAGCACCATCTGCTGGCTGTACAGCATTGTCGAGAGCACGGAATAACAGGCCAAGTAGAGGCAGATACCCAGCAAATAACGAGATTGCAGAATCTTTGTGAGACCGATCCAGAGGCTGGGTGTTGCGCGCTCGTCGACCTCGGTTTTGAGAATCGTGGTGCCTGCTCCTTCCCTGGTGTGTCGAGGGTGCGTCCGAAGAACGGCGAAGAAACAGGTCATGGCTGCCAGCAACAACCCGATGGAGACCAACAACAAAGGAGCCACGCCGAGAAAGGGCACCATCAGCGCGGTAAACAGCGGACCCGCAACAGCCCCGCTGCTCCCACCCGCGGCAATGAATCCGAATAGCCGTCGCGCGGACTCGGTGGAATATAGATCAGCCATGACGCTCCAAAACACCGAGACCACGAATAGGTTGAAGACACTCACCCACACGAAGAACACCGGCGCCACCGTCGTGCGAGGGAGGTCGCTTATCAGGGCGAGGAAAAACAGGAACAGATTGCACGAGAAAAAAATGTAGATCGTTGGAATGAGCCGGCGAACCGGGAGACGTCCGGCGATCCAGCCAAAGAGCGGCACCAAGACCAACATCGAGAGGAATACGGCGGAAAAGAGCCACGGCAGGTTCTGAGCACCCGTTTGCACGCCCATTTCATCGCGCACCGGTCGCAAGACATAGTACGAAGCCAGCAGAGTGAAGAAGCAAAGAAACGACCAGAGGAGGCCGCGCAATTCTTCGCGGTTGACGGGAGTAACCCGGCTGAGAATGCGATGGAACGATGATGGAGTGAGCGGCAGCATTCGGGTAGGTTCGAATGCCGCGACTATACAGGAAGCGGATGTTGGAAGCTACTTGGGTGGAGGAGAAGAGAGGTTAAACCATGTGGTCAGACGCGACTAAACGTGGATGGATCCCAGATGTCTTTGCCTTCTCGGTCAAGAAGAACCGACTCGTCGCCCTGTCTTGCGCATTGAAGCAGCCAGCTCTCGTAGCTTGTCGCGACATGCCTTGTTGATTTGCTGCGGTCCATGACACCGAGTGAATCATTTAACCGGGCGTTAGAGAGAGCGGGCATCCGCTCCCCTCATGCCGTTTTACAACCTCCAGTCATCTGAGGAGCCCCTTCTAAGAGGCAGGGCCAGGCAGTCGTTTCATGAATTCCTCGACGCGATTCTTGAGCAGGAAAAAGGCCGTATCAAACGCCGCGTCTATCTCGGCCTCTGATCCAGTCACTTTGGCCGGGTCAGGCGTGCTCCAATGGAGCTTCTTGGGTGTGCCAGGGAATCGTGGGCAGCTTTCCTCAGCAGCATGATCGCAGACCGTGATGACCAGATCGAACGATTGTGCAGCACACTCATCCCATGACTTGCTGCGTGGCTGTCAGGGATCGATGCCATGCCGCTGCAGCGTCTCGATCGATTTCGGGTGGACATAGCCAGCTGGAATACTTCCGGCACTCCATGCTCGATACCGGCCATGGCCGAGCTGATTGATCAGTGCTTCACCCATCACGGAGCGGCAAGAATTACCCGTGCACAGCACCAGGACGTTGAGCACATCCAACTTCATCAGCCGCAGCACCCGGCAGTTTTGTCAGATGGTTCACAGCAATCATGTTTTCCCATCGCTTCGGGTGTGCAGCAGGCGCTTTCAGTCTGATCGAGCTGGCTTGAAAATAGCTGAGCGTCCTCCATCGTCCGGTACGCTTCCCACGGAATGCCGGCGGGATCTTGTATCCAGGATTTGTCCGACCGGGCGTAACAGCAGACCGCTTCGCCTTCCTCGACAATGGCCATTTCCCCAGCCTTGAGACGCTCGCGCAACTCTACCAATTCGCTCTCTTCCTCGACCTGGATACCCAGATGATCGACCCCATTTTTCTTCGAACGCGTGGATATCGCAAAGTTCACGCGGGGGTCTTCCATCAACCATTTGGCATAATCCGTTTTCGTCTTTACCGGCTCCGCGCCGAACAGCGCACTATAAAAGCGGATGGACTCATCGAGTTGTTCCACCCCCACATGGATATGAAATCGTTTCATAATATGTTCTCCTTTGGTTCGCAACAGTGTGACAGTTCGATGATCGAGCATTTCCGCTTTGTATCGCTGCGGATACTGGCAAATTCGACACGACAACAGTCCTTGACCATGTAACGGATCAGACCTGAAAAAAACTCGAAATCGGCACGATAGATCACCGATCTCCCTTCCCGGCGAGACACGACGAGGCCCGCATGGCTCATGTGCGACAGATGGAACGACAGCGTATTGTGCGGAATATGTAAAGATTCGCTCAGCGTACCAGCCGGCGCACCGGCAGGGCCATATTCGACCAGCAACCGATACACCCGCAGACGGGTGTCCTGCGACAGCGCGTCAAAGGCAGCGAGAGCGTCCTTAATATCCATATGTCTAGAATACTCGACATATCATGCGTAGTCAACCGTCATCTTTCCCGACCTTCTCCTGCCCACAGGAATTCTCCAGCTTTATAACGCCCAACTTGAGCAGCGGCAAAGGAATCTGTTCGAATCATTGGCCTTCTGCCACTCCGAAATCAGTGGGTGTAAGTTCTCCCCCTACCAGACCCATCAAGCTCACTCTCACACTTTCAACCACTTGCGATATTGTCTGACCGAACTCCATGGTATTTCTTTCACACACATCATCATTCTTAATACAGCT
>JBBRRN010000196.1:0-6940 GCA_038200685.1 Nitrospirales bacterium | reverse complement strand
CCATCCAAGGATTTTTTGCCCGCTTTCGATTTCTCTAAGACGGCCTGAGGATCGACGACGCCCATTTTGAAGGCCTCGGTAGCCTGCGCAGCAGGAAGAGAGACGAGCAGCATAATACCCGCGGCGACCAAGGGAAGGGCAATTCGCCCCAAGAGGATTCCTTTTGTATGCATACCACGCGCTCCTTGTTGATAAATAATTCGACAACGAAACTGGTGCGAGAATAGCGGGGAGACTAGGCTCTGTCAAGGGATTGTGTTGTGCGACGGTTAGACGAAGTATCGGCCGGTGTCGAACTTATATTCGGTATTATCGATCAAACGAATTATGCTCTCGCGGAAACTCCCAGTCTCATCTTTTTCGGCCAAGTCTATCTCGCGGCCTTGATCGAGGGGGTTCCCCTGTGAGTCGGTGATGACTTTGACGAATGGTCGTTCGGCGTTCACCTTGTCTAACGCTGGTTTGATCACGACGGCTAGCTCGCTTGTGTCCAGCATCACCATGCTGCCGATGGGAATGATGCCGACGCAGTTCACGAACAGCTTGAGCAGGACCGCGTCGAAGGCCTTGCCAGACTTGGAAAACATCATGTTCAATACTTTTGATGGCGACATGGGTTCCCGACGATAGACACGGGAGGAGGTCATGGCGTCGTAACAATCTGCAATCGTGAGGATGCGACCGGTGAGTGAGGCTGTCCATGGAACACTCAGCTTCGGGTAACCAGAGACGTCCAGGTTCATGTGGTGTTCGAAGGAGGCCGCCGCCATGCGACCGGGAAGATTCGTGATGCCTCTCAGCTTTGAAAGAGCCAGCACTCCCTCTGTGGGGTGATTGCGCATGGCTACCCAGTCCTCATCGGTAAACTCCCCGGGCTTGTTCAGTATTTCGACGGGAATGGTAGATTTGCCCAAATCATGAAACAGCGCGGCAAGGCCTAGGTCGGCCAGCTCTGCCTTGGGATAGCCAGCGCGATTGGCTAGTGCAATGGACAGCAGCGAGACATTGACAGAATGGTTATGTGTGTATTGATCGTGGCAACGAAGAGTAGTGAGTCCGAGGACCGTGGCCTCATCGTCCATCATGAGGTCGACTATGTTTTGGATTGCGCGTTTTGCTTGCTTAAAACTGACCGTTCCTCCCTCACGGGCTGACTGTGTGAGAGTTCCGACTGATCCCGCCACTTTGACATAGCCGTTCTTCGCGTTCCCTTTCCGTTGTGCGTTTGGATCGGCGTTCGCTGTGTCGCCTGGACTCTTGTTTTCCGTTGTTCCGGATCCCTTGCTGTCCCGTGATTCGGCCCCCTCGTTGATTTGCACTTCACGTTGTTCTTCCAACTCGATACCGTTGATCCCTCGGCCCGTAATTTCCCTTCTAAAGTCGTCAATTGAGTTATTGTCAGGATCAAGCGTGACAAAGAGCGCGGCAAATTCACGAAGATCCTTCGATTCCGCGGTATACGCGAACGACACGCCGCCGATTTTCCAGACGTTCAAGTCATCAATAAAACTCGTCACAACAGCCATCTGCTGGGCAGTGACTTTTAGGTGGCTCTCCCCGAGAAACAGGAAATCGTTCTGTAGCCGGAGGGTAACCGGGTGGTCGTGCGCCATGGTTTTAATCAGAGTCAGCATCGTATCAACAGGTTTATCCAGCGCGGCGTTAGTGCGGTCGTAGATGCGGGATGTTTTGATCAGGACATTCAGTTGTGTGACCAACTGAATGCCCAGTATGATCATCTGTTGGTCAAGAATGTCGCCGGCTTCCGACCCTCGAGCAATCTTTTGTGAGAGGGATTTTTCGTGGGTGAGGATCGGCTGAGTGTGCTCGTTCACAACCGTGGCCTCTTTAATTTTGAAGTCACTCACAGGAATAAGTCCTTACTCATGACGCTGCCTGTTTGAGCTGTTGCCGCTGGGCTTGAGCAAGCGCAGTTGAGCAGGCTTGGCGGACGGCGTTGCCGCCTTTTTTTTGACCCAGCTCAAGGGTTGCGAGGCCTGCAGGGGTGGCCAATTTACCCAATACTTCGGCCGCGAGCATGGCAAGTTCTTCTTTCTTTTTCCGGTTAGTCCATGACCGTTCCGTCAACAAGCTTTCAAAGTGTGGAATGACTTCATCGCCGCTGGTCGCGCGCATAGCGAGAAGTATGGCGCGTTTTTCACTAAGGGCCCGATCCATAAAGCTATCCGTTGATACGAGGGGCGACCAGGTGGAGTAGGGCACCTTATATTGACTGCTCATGAGCAGCTTGAGCGCCATTAACCGCACTGGCTCCTCGGCGTCATTCATGAACGAAACCAGTTTTATCCCATTGCCGTTGGGACGGAGGATGCCGATCGCTCGGACGACCTCCTTCCGTACCTGTACGTCAGGGTAGCGCACCAGTTTTTCGATAGATTCAAGAAATCGTGGATTGTTCCATTTGAGGAGGATTGTAAGCAGATTTTTCACATATCGAGGGCGGCGGTCGGACAAACCACGCAGCACGTGATCCGGTTGATCTTTTGCGAGTATCGCCAGGGCTTCGATCACAATCGCCTGATGGGCTGTCGCCTCTAGAGTAGCTAAGAGCGCGCAGAGGGCGGGAACGGCCCTTGGGGTCAGGGCCAGCAACAGAGGCGGTAATCCTTCCATGCTCGCACCGGGAGTCCTATTCAAATATGTCTCAATCATCCTCATGCGTTCAGGTCGAGCCAGATTGTCGAGCAGGGCTGCCAGTTGTACCGTGTGACTCTCGCTGAGATCCGGCCTGATTTTAGCGGTGGCGTGTAAAAGTCCAAGGACGCTGTCGAGCAAGGACCATTTACCTTGGGCTGTTAATGAGTCGATGACGTTTCCCCAGAGGTCAATCATCTTGGCGAGGATCGCCGAAGATTTTTCCGAGGCCAAGATTGCGGTAAGCATGTCCAATAGGTATGTCGTGTTGTCTCTGGTACTCTCAGTCTCGATCTCTTTTGCCAGCGCGGCGAGTTCCTCTTCAGTGACGTCATAGCCTATGTGACCAGATTGGAATCTGCCGGCCCCCCCGCTAGAAGCCTTCTGACCTGTGGAACTGCTGCCCTCGGGTCCAAGTTCTCTCTCCTTCCTAGCTTTGGCTTGTTCCTGATCAAGAAGGTCCCGTAGGCTCGACGTCGATGCCTCCATCGCTCCGGCCGTAGGCAGGGCGAACACATCTCCGACGGTCGAGACCTTCGCAATTTCTTCGGCGGTGACCAGGGTGATGGTGGAAAGGTTCTTTGACCATAAACGAGTGACAATGTCGTCGTCATTTTCTTCATCGGGATCGAGGCTGTCCCATAGCGAGTCAAGCAAGTAGGAGAGATCTTTAGCTGGGAGACCTTCGAGAAATGTAAGCTCTCGAATACCATCCGAGTAGAGCTTAAATGCCACGCTTTCATTGCTCGACTCCTGCTCAGATCGATAGACCACTTCCCCGCCGAAGTACAGCTCGGAGCGTTGAACAAGAAAAGCCAACTTAGAATAGGTGGCGAGGTGAGCCGTGAGTCCCTCGAATAACTGCTGGAAGAACGTCTGCGCGACGGGGTTCGTGGCTCCGTATGTTCGGCTGGACTTTGCCGTTCTATCCAAGAGAGTGAGAAGTCGTTTGACGGAGGCCAATTCCGGATTCGGTGGCGCTTTTATGGGAGAGAGCGGCAGAGCGCTGCTCTCTGTCGTGAGTTCATCCATGGCCTTTAGTCGTACCCTGGAGGTGCCGAATCGTCAAGCAAATAGCCTCTCTCAACCTGATAACCATCGAGGAATTACCCAGGGATTCTTCCTGGATCGGGTTGCTGACGAGAGGGCATTGTGCCTTCATCGTCTGCCCGGTAGAATCCGCTGTATCGTCATGATCGCCTTGCCTCACATTCTGTGTTTTGGGGATAGCCTTACGGCTGGGTTTCAATCGCCCACGGCAGATAAGCCTCAGGGAGGTGAGACTCCCTATGGGCAGTTCCTGCAAGACTTGACAGGGCCGTCTGTGCGGGTGTCGGTAAGCGGGATCTGTGGGGAGCTGACCGGTGAAATGGCAATGCGGTTTCGGCGCAACGTCTTGCAGCAACAACCGAGCTATGTGGTCTTGCTAGGGGGAACCAATGATTTGGGGTGGAACGCACAGCCGGCGGAGATCATGAGGAATCTGGTGAAGATGTATGAATTGGCTCGAGCCACACAGGTCGTGCCGATCCCAATTACGGTACCTTCCATTCGAGTGGATGTTGGCGGTGGAGGGCCTGATGCGGAGGCCTGGATCGGGCAGCATCTGTCCCGTCGTACTCAACTGAATAGCCTTATCCAAGAATATGCTCTCGTCAAAGGTCTTCCCTGGATCGATTTGTTTGCCGCTACGATAGAATCGGAGACAGGCCAACTCGCGGCTCAGTATTCCAATGATGGGCTGCACTTGACGACAGGGGGGTACCGGCTCTTAGCCCAGTTACTCTATGACCGGGTGTTTGCTAAGGCGTTTCCAAGAGCGCAGGAATAGGTCCATGATTGTTGATGTGACGGATCGGGACTTTGATTCTGTCGTTGAACAGTCAGCGGTGCCGGTGTTGGTCGAGTTTTGGAAGCCAGGATGCGGGAATTGCCGAGCGCTGTTGCGTGAGCTTGAGAAACTTGAGCCTGATGTAGCCGGAAAAATGCTGATCCTCAAAATGAATGTCGAAGAGAATTTCCAGATTCCAGCAGAGCTGGAAGTTCGCTCATTGCCGGCGCTTGCGCTCTATCACCAAGGAGCGTTCGAACGGTTTATCGGCGGGATGGGAACCAGCGAGGAAATTCTCAAGCAGTTGCGACTGATATGACCTGAATGTTCACAAGGTTCGCCAGGTTCGTCCGTCCTTTTCAATGAGCCGATCGGCCTCGACCGGTCCACAGGATCCTGCTTGGTATTCAGGCAGCCATCGCAACCCTTGCCGCTGCCACCCTTCTAGAATCTTAGTAACCCAGGCCCAGGATGCTTCAACGGCGTCACGTCGCATGAACCGGGAGGCATCACCGGCCATCACATCTAGAAGCAATCGCTCGTAGGCTTCTGGTGATGGGCGTCCGAAGACATCGCTGTATTGAAAGTCCATTTCTACCGGGTGTGTTTGTGCGCGCGTGCCGGGCACGCGCGAGACGATGCGGAGAGAGAGGCCTTCCTCAGGCTGGATACGTAACGCCAACACGTTCGGCGGTTGACGCTGCTGTGGATTGGTGTTGAACAGAATGTGCGGGATGTCCTTAAATTGTACTGCGATCTCGCTGGCGCGATGCGGGAGTGCTTTCCCGGTGCGCAGATAGAAGGGCACGCCGTCCCAGCGCCAGTTTTCCACGAAACATTTGAGTGCGACATAGGTTTCGGTTTTGGAATCGGGATGAATTCCGTTCTCGCGGCGATATCCTGGGATAGGCGTGCCATGGGCTGTCCCTTCACTGTATTGGGCTCTAACGGTGACGTGTTCAACATCCTGATCGGTAATAGGCCTCAGACAGCGGAGGACTTCCATTTTCGCGTTGCGCACCACATCCGGATCGAGCGAGTAGGGGGGCTCCATCGCCACCAAACAGAGCAGCTGCAGCATGTGATTCTGTACCATGTCGCGCAATGCGCCGGCCTCTTCGTAATAACTCGCTCTGGTCCCGACGCCTTCCGCTTCACTCACGGTGATCTGCACATGATCGATATACTTGTGGTTCCAGATCGGCTCGAAGATGCTGTTGGCGAACCGGACGACCATCAAGTTTTGAACCGTTTCTTTCCCTAGATAATGGTCGATGCGGAAAATCTGCGATTCGTCAAACACACGTCCTGTCACGCGGTTGATGGCCTGGGCAGAGGCCAAATCGCGGCCGACCGGCTTTTCGACGATGATGCGGGCATAGGGCGTAGGCGATTCCGGCTTCGTGGCCAATCCAGCTTGCTCAAGCCCCTCACACACGGATGCAAATGAACTGGGAGGGATGCTCAAATAGAAAATTCGGTTGCCGGGTAACTGAAGGTTCCGTTCGATGTCTTCTGCTCGGGTCTTCAACCTGGCGTAGGTATTCGGGTCATCATTTCCTCCCGACACATAAAAGAGGTGTGGCGCAAAGTCCTTCCACTTGTCCTCTGCCAAGGCTTGCCGAGAATGTGAGATGACGCCGTCTCGAACTGTTGCACGAAACTCCTCGTCGGTCATTGCTGTGCGGCCCAAGCCAATCACGGCATAGTTCGGAGGAAGAAGGCCATCGAGGAGTAAGTTATAGAGGGCAGGAATCAGACGCCGACGCGCCAGATCGCCGGAACCGCCGAAGATGACGAGGGTACAGGGTTCAACAGGGGGAATCGTTTCCTGTGAAGGCCTAATATCGATACGTGAGCTATTCGGTGGCATAGGGCTCCAGGGTTATCGGCGAACTGCGTGGCCGCCAAAGGCATTTCGCAACGCGGCCAGCATCTTTTCCGCAAAGGATTCGCTCTGCCTCGATCGGAATCGAGTGAACAAAGCTGTCGTGAGCGTCGGGACTGGCACATCCTTCTCGATCGCATCGGCGATCATCCAGCGACCCTCACCGGAATCCTGCACATAGCCCTTCAACTGTTCCAGCCGCGGATCCTCCTTCAAGGCGCCGGCCGCCAATTCCAAGAGCCAAGAGCGGACGACGCTGCCGTGCATCCAAAGGTCTGCGATCTTTGCGAGGTTAAGCTGGTACTCACTCTTCGCCATCAGCTCGAAGCCTTCCGCATACCCCTGCATCATGCTGTACTCGATTCCATTATGCACCATTTTTACGTAATGTCCCGCGCCGACCCCACCAACGTGAGACCAGCCTTCTTTGGGCGCCAGCGTTGTGAAGATTGGTGCGAGTTGTTCTACCGGCGCCTTGTCGCCACCGACCATCAGGCAGTAGCCGATCTTCAATCCCCAGATGCCTCCGCTGGTTCCCGCATCGACATAATGCAGTTGTTTCTTCT
>JBBRRN010000195.1:0-6942 GCA_038200685.1 Nitrospirales bacterium | reverse complement strand
TAGGATGACCATGCGTCGAGGTGGCGCGTCGAGCGTGCGTGCGAAGGCCTGGACCTGTTTGAGTGGCGTGGCAGGAAAACACCAGATGAAATCGGCCCCCGCAGGAATGTTCGGCCAAGTCGAGGGCTGCTCCAAATCGAATCTCAGGCTCTGTTCAGAAGAAATGTCTGCAAGATTCTTCAGGGGGTTCCTGCTGGTGGCGTGAACGGTCTTACCCTGTGAGGTTCCTGTTTTGTGCAACACCCGTCCTGTGTAGCCGGATCCCAGCACGATGAGCGGAGATGGTTTTTGTCGCGTCACTCAATATCTCCATCCGTAAGGGGGATCCATTTCTTCGCCGTTACGTAAAATAACATAGTTGTTGCCTCAGAGAGGAACTCATAAGAGAATGCCCGTATGAAATCTCTTGCGCCTCTCTTGTCGATCATTGCCCTCGTATGTGGACTCGTCGGCTGCCCGGGTGGTGGGGGGAGCGGCGGTGGCGGCAGTGCCGCAGACTTTGCGGTGTCGACGACGGCAGCCGATTTCGGTGTGGTTGGAAACGCGTATACATCGACCATCGAGACCACCGGAGGAACCGCTCCGTTCACCTGGACGCTGTTCGGCGGAGTTTTGCCGACCGGCTTGTCTCTCAACGGAGGCACGGGCGTCGTGAGCGGTGTCCCGACGGGAGTGGAAAACCCGACTGCCGTATTCACGGTGACCGATGGCACAGGGAAGACCGCGATCGGTTCGGTGCTGTTTGCAGTCCATCCAAGGACGGATCGTGCATCGGTCACCGGCAGTGGTACGGCAGGAAGTGGCGCCAGTTCGACTCCTTCCATGAATAACGACGGAAGTCTTGTGGCCTTCGTCTCACAATCGACAAATTTCGTGGCCGGCGTCAGTGGGTCACAGATCTACGTTCACAATCGTCAGACGAATCAGATTGAGGTGGTATCCCGCGATAGTGACTCCAGTGTCATCAACGAAGGCGGAGGCGCCAGTAGTGATCCGTCGATGAGCAGCGATGGTCGGCTCGTGGCGTTTGTCTCATTGTCTTCGAATCTCGTGACGAGTGCGAGCGGTCAACAGATCTATGTGCGGGATCGCCAGACCGGTCAAACCACCGTGGTCTCGGAGAGCAGCGCCGGTATCATCGGAGATGGGACCAGTAGTGCGCCGGCGATCAGCGCTGACGGCCGATATGTTGCCTTCGCCTCAACCTCCACGAACTTGGTAACCGGCGTCAGCGGGACCCAGATCTATGTCCATGATCGACAGACTGGTCAGGCCACGCTTGTTTCACATGATAACAGTGTGACTCCAGCAGAGGGCAACGGCGTGAGTGCCTCCCCGGCCATCAGTTCCGACGGCCGGTTCGTCGCCTTTGCCTCGTTGTCCACGAATCTTGGCGCAGCTGGCGGTAACCAGCAGATCTATATCCATGATCGCCTCACTGGCGCGAATGGAACCACCAGCCTGGTTTCCAAAGACAGCGTCCCAACAGCGGGCAATGGCAACAGCAGCACACCTTCTGTGAGCGGTGACGGACGTTTCGTCGCGTTTATCTCGGGGGGCACCAATATCGTGACTGGCTTCAGTGGCCAACAAGTGTATGTCCACGATCGGAATATAGGGGCGAATGGCACCAATAGCCTCATTTCACGAGATAATAGTGGGACGCCCAATGCCGGAAACCAAAACAGCAGCGCGCCGTCCATCAGCAGCGATGGGCGGTATGTGGCCTTTACGTCGCTCGCGACCAATTTGGAGACGAGTGTGAGCGGTCAACAGATCTATCGGCATGATAGGAACGGACCCACGACGAGTCTTGTTTCCAGAGATAATACGGGATCTCTGGTAGAGGGAAATGCGTCCAGCGTGACTCCATCTATCAGCGGCAACGGCGGGTTTGTCGCATTCGCTTCGCAGGCGAGCAATCTACTCGCGGGAGGAGTGGCCCCGTCGGATATCTACATCCGAGCGTTACCTTAGCCCATAGAGCTTCTTCTGAGGGCGTGGTACTATTATGTTCCATGCCCCTCTCTCGATTCCATCCTCTCATCGCCGAGTGGTTTGATTCAAACGTCGGCGCTCCGACTGAAGTCCAGCAACAGGCTTGGCCGGCCATTCAGTCTGGGGCCGATGTGTTGATTGCCGCGCCGACCGGCTCTGGAAAAACATTCGCCGCTTTTCTTTCTTGTATCGATCGCCTCTTCAAGCAAGCCCTCGCGCGTGAGCTCGACGATCAGACGCAGGTGCTCTACGTGTCGCCGTTGAAAGCGCTCAGCAACGACATACAGAAAAATCTCCAGCAGCCACTGGCTGAAATCGGTATCGCAGCGTTGTCTGCCGGACTCTTGATGCCGGAACTGCGCGTATTGGTCCGCACGGGCGATACCCCGATGGCGGAGCGCCAGCTGATGCTCAAGCGGCCACCCCATATTCTCGTCACGACGCCGGAGTCGCTTTATATTTTATTGACGGCAGAGAAGAGCCGCCGGTTACTACAGACGGTTCGGACTGTCATCGTCGATGAAATTCATGCCGTGGTACCGAATAAACGCGGTGCCCACCTGGCTCTGTCCCTGGAACGGCTGGAGGCGCTGACGCTAACGAAGCCACAGCGGATCGGGCTCTCGGCGACGCAGCGCCCGATCGAAACGGTGGCGCGGTTTCTGGTTGGAGATCGTCCGATACCGACGATCATCGACGTGGGGCATACGCGGCAGATGGATCTGACGGTAGAGGTGCCGAAGGATGAATTGAGCGCGGTGGCGACGAACGCGATTTGGGCCAATGTCTATGATCGTATTGCTGAGCTGGTTCGGCAGCATCGCTCGACCTTGGTGTTCGTCAATACCAGGCGGCTGGCTGAGCGGGTGTCTCATCATGTGGAAGAACGCCTTCAAGACTTGGGTGCCGATGCCGTGGCCGCACACCACGGCAGCCTCTCGCGACAGATTCGTTTGTCGGCGGAAGAACGGCTCAAGAGCGGCAAGACGCGCGTCGTCGTCGCCACGGCCTCGCTGGAACTCGGCATTGATATCGGCGCCGTGGATCTCGTCTGCCAGATCGGTTCACCCCGCGCGATAGCCACGTGCTTGCAACGGGTTGGCCGGGCCGGTCACTGGGTCAAGGCCATTCCCAAGGGCCGTCTCTTTGCCATGACCCGCGATGAGTTGCTGGAATGTGCCGCGCTGATGCGTGCTATTCGGACAGGGGTCTTGGACCGCATTGGCGTGCCGTCGGCTCCGCTCGATATTTTGGCGCAGCAATTGGTGGCGGCAGCGGCGACGCAGACCTGGCAGGAAGACGACTTATTTGATCTGTGCCGACGGGCTGACCCCTATAGGGCTTTGGCTCGTTCTGAGTTCGATCAGGTGGTGCGGATGTTGGCTGATGGGATTGCGACCAATCGTGGGCGAGGTCTGGCCTATCTGCATCACGATCGGGTCAATCGCCGCATTAAAGGCCGGCGAGGGGCACGACTGGCAGCAATCACGTCCGGCGGCGCCATCCCGGACACCGCGAACTATGCCGTGGTCGCTGAGCCTGAAGGCACGGTTGTGGGATCGGTCGATGAAGACTTTGCGGTGGAGAGTCTGGCCGGTGACATCATGTTGCTGGGCAATACATCCTGGCGGATCAAGGGTGTGGAGAGGGGCAAGGTGCGGGTGGAGGACGCCCACGGAGCAGCGCCCAGCATTCCCTTCTGGCGCGGCGAAGCCCCGTCGCGGACGGCAGAACTTTCGGCTGAGGTGGCTCGTCTTCGGTCTGATATCGATCACGTTCTTGAGGCAACCTCCTTACCCCTCACTCCTTACGCCTCACCCGTTCAATGGCTTCGTCAAGAGTGCGCGCTGGATCAGCGAGGGGCTCAACAGGCCATCGAATATGTGCTGGCAGGCAAGGCTGTGCTTGGAACGGTGCCGACGCAGGAGACCATCGTCGCGGAGCGGTTCTTCGATGAAAGCGGCGGGATGCAGTTGGTGCTGCACGCGCCATTCGGGGGCAGGATCAATCGGGCCTGGGGCCTCGCCTTGCGGAAGCGGTTCTGTGTGGCCTTCGATTTCGAATTGCAAGCCGCGGCGACCGACAACGGGATCGTGATCTCGCTGGGCGAGAAGCACAGCTTTCCGCTCGCGTCGGTGTTCGGGTTCCTGCAGAGTCGGACGCTTCGTGAGGTCTTGCTTCCCGCCGTGCTTCAAGCGCCGATGTTTATGACGCGCTGGCGCTGGAATGTCAGCCGTGCGTTAGTCTTGCTGCGCTTCTCTCATGGAAAAAAGGTTCCACCGCAGATCCAACGGATGAAGGCGGAAGATCTTCTTGGCGCCGTCTTTCCTGACGCGATGGCCTGCCAGGATAATATGATCGGCGAACGGACTCGCCAGATCCCGGATCATCCGCTCGTGAACGAGACCTTGCGGGATTGTTTCACCGAGGCGATGGACCTCGATGGATTGACCGAACTCATCAAGCAGATTGAAGCAGGGACTATTAACTGTGTGGCGGTCGACACGCCCGTGCCTTCTCCATTCTCGCACGAGATCTTGAATGCCAACCCCTATGCCTTTCTCGACGATGCGCCGTTGGAAGAGCGGCGGGCGAGGGCAGTGGAAATGCGGCGCACGTTGCCGGCTCAGCTGGCCGGCGAGGTTGGAGCCTTGGATCCCGCCGCGATTGAGGAAGTACAGCGGGAGTCCTGGCCTGTCGTGCGCGATCCGGATGAACTGCACGACGCGTTGCTCACGTTACTTTGGCTGCCGGTCGAAGAAGTTCAGGACTGGGCGATCCATCTGCCGCGTTTGATCGAGGAGGGGCGCGCAGTTGAACTCAACGTGAGAGGTGAGAGGGGAGACGGTGAGGGGTTAGGGGTAAGGGGTGACGTGCAGGAAGTCAGAGGGTGGGTCGCGACGGAGCATCGAGCCCAAGTGGAGTCAATGTTTACGTCGGACAATGAAGCTGCCACGGATGCTACGGTGCTTGGTTGGATGGAAAGCATCGGACCAACGACGGCTGATGCATTGGCCGAACGACTTCATCTGTCGACTGATGGCGTCAACGGCTCCATGCTTCGTCTCGAAGCTTCAGGCCAAATACTCCGCGGGCGCTTCACGTTTCACGCTTCACCAGCAACGAGCGACGAGGTCGAGTTTTGTCACCGCCGGCTGCTGGCGCGCATTCATCGTCTGACCATCGGCAGATTGCGAAAAGAAGTCGAGCCAGTGACGGCGTTCGAGTTCATGCGATTTCTCTTTCAATGGCAACATGTTGCTCCTGGGTCGCGTCTCCATGGCGAGACCGGCCTCTTGGATATTATCGTGCAATTAGCTGGATTCGAATCGGCAGCGTCGGCCTGGGAGCCGCATCTGCTCCGGACGAGGCTTGCCAAGTATGAGCCGGAGATGTTGGACCGGCTCTGTCTGAGCGGAGCAGTCAGCTGGGGCAGGCTATCTCCTCATCCACGGCTTGGGCATGTTGGCGATCTTGAACGACGTCGGATCATCCCGACGAGTGTGGCGCCAATTAGTATCTTCCCACGCGAAGAGAGCGCGTGGTTGAGGGATGTCTTTCAGGATCGCTCGGCATCGAATGGACCGGACCCGTTTGCCCAGTTGAGTCACGTGGCGCAAGATCTGCGTCGTACCTTGCACGAGCGAGGTGCAAGTTTTTTTGCCGATCTTGTACGGATGACCAACCATCTTCCGACGGAAGTGGAAGAAGGACTCTGGGAACTCGCGGCCGCCGGCTTGGTCACGGCCGACGGCTTCGACAATCTCCGTGCCCTTATGGACCCGCGTCGCCGCCGAGCACAAGGACGGGAACGGGCTCGCCGACCTCGACACACAGCCGGGCGGTGGGTGTTGCTCCAACATGCTATCGGCCATCGGCGATCAGTTCCCGCAACTCCGCACTCCGTACTCAGTCCTCAGCACATCTCAGCTGAGCCCGTCGCGCGCCAATTGTTGCGACGATACGGCGTCGTGTTCCGCGACCTGTTGGTACGTGAGACTCTGGTTCAGTCCTGGCGCGATCTACTGGTGCAGTATCGTCGGATGGAATCGCAAGGCGAGATTCGTGGGGGGAGGTTTGTCAGCGGCTTTACCGGGGAACAATTCGCGTTACCAGAAGCGGTTGAATCGTTACGGGCGGCGAGGAAACAGAACGAGTCTGGCGCTGCTTCTCACGACATCAAGCTATCTGCCAGCGATCCGTTGAATCTCGTGGGAATCATCTTGCCGGGTCCGCGCGTGCCTGCTGTGCCGTCGAACTTCGTGGTGTTTCGCGACGGAGTTATAGTGCGAGCTGTTCTGGGACGGGAGGCTGCGGTGGGCAGGTTCACCGAGCACGCTATGGAGCAAGGACGGGTAAATCTGGTCGGGCAGGAATAGTGAGCAGGGGGCAGCGCGTGCCACGGACCACCCGTTCGGTGGTGCTACCACGAAGCAGGTCGAACAGGCTGGTGTGTCCTTCCGTCATCATCACGATCAGGTCCACATCGAAATCAGCTCCTGCTGCTAAGATCCACTCAACCGGATCACCCTTCGCAACGAGTGTATTCCATGACCAGCCAGAGCGCTCAGGCTTGATGAGTTTCGGGAAATCATCTTCGGTCCCAAGATGTACCAGCTCGAATAAAACATCCGAGCTGCCCAGCATGCTTGCCAGGTCAGCGGCAAGATCGATGGCCGGTTGCGGGTGCGGCGCATGGGCGATCGGGATCAACACCCGGCTCAGGTTTGTGCGGCCCGTGTTTGCTGAGACAAACCCCTCGATGCCGGCCGGGACAAAGAGTGTTCTGGCGTGAGTGCCACGAGCCAGGGGCTCGGCGACTGCGTGGTGCGTAAGGCGAGCGAGGCCTTCACGCTGGTGCGTAGACAGCACGAGCAGGTCTGTGGGGCGTGCTGTTATGTGTTGGAGGAGAGCCTCTGTGGCATCGTCTGCGACAGCGCGGAC